>CAIRWO010000062.1 GCA_903882345.1 Candidatus Omnitrophota bacterium
AGCCTCACCTTTAATGACGTAGCCGGGCTGGAGGAGGCCAAAGTGGAAATCATGGAAATTGTTGATTTCCTGAAAAATCCTTCAAAATACACCAACCTTGGCGGCAAGATCCCAAAAGGCGCCTTGCTGGTTGGCCCGCCGGGTACCGGCAAAACATTGCTTGCACGCGCAGTCGCGGGAGAAGCAGGCGTTCCGTTCTTCTCTATCAGTGGTGCAGACTTTGTGGAAATGTTCGTTGGCGTAGGCGCAAGCCGTGTGCGCGACCTGTTTGAGCAGGGACGCAAAGCTGCCAAGGTGTCCGGTAAAGGAGCGATCATCTTTATCGACGAAATAGATGCGGTCGGGCGCCTGCGTTTTTCCGGCATTGGCGGCGGCCACGACGAGAGGGAGCAAACGTTGAATCAACTATTAGTTGAGATGGATGGGTTCACTACCGAACAAGGGTTAATTTTGATCGCCGCGACTAACCGGCCGGACGTATTAGATCCGGCGTTATTGAGGCCGGGTAGATTCGACCGGCACATTATCGTTAACCTGCCGGATATTAAAGGCAGGGAAGAGATATTAAGAGTTCATTCGCGCAAGATCAAGCTTTCACCGCAGGTAGACCTGAAATCCATCGCTTCTCAGACGCCGGGATTTTCCGGAGCCGACCTTGCCAATCTTTGCAATGAAGCAGCGCTTCTCGCAGCCCGGCATAATAAAGAAACGGTGGAGATGATCGATTTTGAGAAATCCGTAGAAAGAGTGCTTATGGGGCCGGAAAAAAGAAGTCATATAATGTCGAAGAAGGAAAAAGAGATTACAGCTTTTCACGAATCCGGCCATGCACTACTATCTCTTTTGCTTCCCGAAGTAAACCCTTTGAAGAAAGTATCGATAATTCCGCGCGGCCTGGCCGGCGGCTATACTTTTACGCCCCCGATAGAGGACAGACACTACTGGACTAAGAGCCAGTTAGTCGCGGAAATCATAATGATGCTTGGAGGCAGGGCATCGGAAGAGATAAATTTAAAAGAGGTAACTACCGGCGCGCAGAATGACCTTGAGATGGCGACACAAATGGCAAGGCGAATGGTCACCCAATTCGGGATGTCGCCTAAATTGGGGAATATTACACTTGGCCGCAGGGAAGGCCTGGTATTCCTGGGCCGCGACATAATGGAGGAAAGGAATTACAGCGACCAGACCGCCTATTTAATCGATGAAGAAGTAAAAAAGATCGTTGACGATGCATATGCAATTTCCAGGACCATGCTTAATAAAGAGCAGGATAAATTAAAGATATTGTCCAATGCGCTTCTGGAAAAAGAGGTCCTGGATGGCGAAGCGGTCAAACAGATGCTTGGCATAGAGAAGAACGCGATATCCGAGCTTTGAGTTGTTTTATAAAAATTGATGCGCATTATTCGGGTAAGTGATCAAGGTATCTTGATACAGTTAATGCGGGAAATAAAAGTAGATCCTTACGGGATCGAAATTATGCTTCCCAAGGCCATAAACTACGTAATAAAAATCAATTCTTTGCCTTCTATCCAGGCAAATATATTAAAACAGGAAATGCTCTCCCTGGGAGGCGATGTTGCCGTAACGCGCGATGCGTTGACGGGAAAAGCCAAACAGACCGATTGCCTGATTATCGGCAGCCTTTCGCACTACCGGGCCTTAAGCGAAAAATTGAAAAAGCAGCCGTTCGGCCTAGACAGACTTTCCTCCGGCTTATCGGCGCTAATCGCGAATTATCAAAAAGACAGCTTTAAGTTAGACCTCGGGCGCTTCCGGTTAACCTGCCTCAGGGGCAGAACCCTTATTTGCGGGATAGTGAATTTGACTGCTGATTCATTCAGCGGGGACGGGCTCTTCAGGTGTCAGGAGAAAAAATTTAAAAGCTATGATTTAGGTTTTATTCTTGATTATGTCTGCCGGATGGTGGAGGACGGGGCGGATATGATTGACGTAGGAGGAGAATCTACCCGGCCGGGTGCAAGGCCGGTGCCGCTGAGAGAAGAACTCTGCCGGACAATACCGGTGATAAAAATGATCGCCAAAAAGATAAAAGTGCCGTTATCAATAGATACCTATAAACCGGAAGTAGCGGAGTCCGCCATAGATTGCGGGGCAAGTTTGATCAATGATATCAGCGGTTTAAGGGACCATCGAATGATTAAAGTAGCTGCAAGCAAGAAGTGTGGTGTCGTTATCATGCACTGTAAAGGCAGCCCCCGGACCATGCAGGCTAAACCGCGGTATGGTTCATTGATTGAAGAAATTATAGCTTATTTGCATAAAACAATTATCCGGGCAGAAGCCGGCGGGATAGCAAAAAATAAAATTATTGTCGATCCGGGAATTGGATTCGGCAAGACTGTTTCTCATAACCTGCAGATTTTAAAGCGCCTCAGAGAGTTTAAAGTTTTGGGGCAGCCGATATTGGTCGGGCCGTCGAGAAAATCATTTATCGGAAAAATCCTGGATCTGCCGCCGGCAGAAAGGCTTTACGGAACGATTTCTGCGTCTGTGCTGGCGGCAAACAATGGTGCTGACTTTTTAAGGGTGCACGACGTTAAGGAAATAAGGCAGGCAATAAGCGTGGCCGATAGCATAGATAACGCATAAATGATAAATATAATTTCTACCTGGAAGCCTCTGATTGAAGTTATTATTTTGTGGTTTGTAATCTACCGTATCATCCTGTTCTTTGAGGGCACCCGCGCAATACACGTGATCCGGGGGATAATGATCCTGCTTGTTGTGTTTTTCCTCTTCCAGATGCTCAATTTCGAAATCCTGGATTGGCTTCTGGCAAGGTTATTCGCGATATCAGTGATCGCGCTATTGATTATCTTCCATCCTGAAATAAGGCAAGGGTTGGCGCGACTTGGCCAGCGTAATCTGTTCGGTAATTCTTTAAGGCAGAAAGAATTGGATTATTTACTTAAAGAAATCGGCAACGCCGCGGAGAATCTTTCTAAGGACAAGATCGGCGCTATTATTGCGATAGAGATGAACGATCCGCTTACAGCTTATATAGAAAGCGGGGTAGTGATCGACGGCCGTGTTTCTTCGGAATTAATCGAGAGTATTTTTTCCCGTACCAGCATTCTCCATGACGGCGGGATGGTCATCCAACAGGGAAAGATCACCGCTGCCGGCTGCCTGTTCCCTCTTTCGGAAAAACCAGATTTAAACCGGATATACGGGACACGGCACCGGGCTGCCCTGGGCTTAAGCGAAGAGACGGATGCGATAATCATCGTAATTTCGGAGGAAAGACAAGATATATCCTTAATTTACCGCGGCAAGATGCAAAACGGTTTAAGTAGAGAAGACTTGTTCAGTAAGATCAAGGAGCTGTTTAAAGCTAAATAATTACTTTTAAGACACCGGCTATGATTAAAGAAAAACCCGTTTTTAAAGAACGTATTATAAACTTCTTCATGTTTCATTTTTGGCTTAAGCTGATCGCGTTGGCATTGGCAATTTTAGTTTGGCTCTACGTTAGGGGCGAAATCGCCAGTTATTACTAAGTCGGTGCAAAGATATTTATGGTGAGATTAGGCGTTAATATTGATCATGTCGCTACTTTGAGAGAGGTAAGGCACGGTATCAACCCTGAGCCATGTTTTGCTGCCTTCCTTTGCGAAGCAGCCGGCGCGGATAGCATAGTGGCGCATTTAAGGGAAGACCGCCGCCATATCAAAGAAAATGATGTGGATCTATTAAGGCAAACTATAAAGACAAGGCTTAACCTGGAGATGTCCCTTGCAGAAGATATTATAGAGATTGCCTGTGAAGTAAAGCCTGATCAGGCGACCCTGGTTCCTGAAAGAAGGCAGGAACTGACTACCGAAGGAGGACTGAACGTAGTTTTCAATTTTAAAAAGATCGAGCGGGCATTGGTAAAGCTTAAAAAACAAAATATCGCTGTCAGCCTGTTTATCGATCCGGAAAAATCACAGATCGATGCGGCCGCTATGTTAGGGGTTAAAATGATCGAGCTGCATACCGGCAGGTATGCGGATTCCCAAAATAGCAGGCAGCAGGGAAGAAACTTGAAGCAACTGGAGGCTGCCACAGCTCATGCGGTAAAGAAAGGCCTGCATGTATTTGCCGGCCATGGCCTCGATTATAACAATGTCGATAAAGTTGCCCGGATAAAAGGCGTTGAAGAGTTGAATATCGGTTATGCGATAATATGCCGTGCGGTATTGGCCGGCTTAGAGCGCGCGGTAAAGGAAATGAAACTCTTGATCCAATAATATGATTATCGGTACGGGTGTAGATATAACTGAGGTAAACCGGTTGCGTAAGGCCGTGGAAAAATGGGGAAAAGATTTTTTACAACGGGTTTTTACGCAAAATGAATTAAGGAACGCAAAGGCCCACAGCAGCCTGTATCAGCATCTTGCCGGAAGGTTCGCGGCTAAAGAGGCGATCTTTAAGGCGTTAAACGTCAGAGAATTGACCTGGAAGGATGTCGAGATACTCAACGACGAAGCGGGCAGACCGGTGGCGAAGATCATTAACGAAAAAATAAAAAAAGTAGATATTCACCTTTCGATTTCCCATGTAAAAAGCTATGCGGTTGCCAGCGCGATTATTACGGAGAAAGGCTGATTCGCATAAAGGCGATTTCGGGCATATCTTTATCCTTGCCGGTTCACCAAGATATTCCGGTGCGGCGGTATTGTGTTCGGCAGCAGCAATGCGTTCGGGCGCTGGGATGGTTACCTTAGGTATCCCGAAAAGCCTGAATACAGCGCTGGTAAAAATTAAGTATCCCGAAGTAATGACCCTGCCCTTACCGGAAACAAAAGCCGGGACGCTGGGTTTGAGCAGTTTTGCAAAGATCCGGGATTTTATTAAAGATACAGATGTTTTAGTTATCGGCCCGGGGCTTACACGCGAAGCAGGGGTGCAGGGGTTAGTCCGCAGAGCCGTAGCGTTTGCCAACAGGCCGGTAATCATAGATGCGGACGGTCTGAATGCGTTTATCGGGCATTTGACTGTATTAAAGTCTGCTGCCAAGGTAAACAAGAGGCTTATTCTTACTCCTCATCCGGGTGAAATGGCCAGGCTTTTAGGTTGCAGCATAAAAAAGGTGCAGGCAGACAGAAAAAATATTGCCAGGCAGTTCTCCTTAGACTATAAAGTAACTCTTGTTTTGAAAGGCCATAATACTATTGTTGCCGATTATGGCGGCAGCTATTTTGTAAATAAGACCGGCAACGCCGGGATGAGCACTGCCGGTAGCGGAGACGTGCTGAGCGGGATGATCGCCGCATTCTTGGGTCAGGGGCTGGATAGCTTTCTAGCGGCGAAGTATGCGGTTTATCTCCATGGCTTAGCAGGAGATCTGGCGGCCGAAGAAAAAACGCAAATTAGCTTGATTGCAACGGATATTATTGATAAAATTCCTCAAGCGATCAGGCAATGTTCGTAAAATGTGCCGGCGTAGCTCAGTTGGTAGAGC
>CAIRWO010000063.1 GCA_903882345.1 Candidatus Omnitrophota bacterium
CGGGCGACTGTCGGAATATGCTCATTATGCCCTTTTTCAAAAAGCCACATTCCGTTTTCGCCTAAGGTTATCAATAAACTTTGCAATTCCAGGTATTCTAAAATATCCTTGCCTGCTTTTTTAATATCGCCGTCAGTAATAAGCTCATCATTGATGATCTTAAATTTATTCTCTGTATCCCTCATCTTTAGATAACGGATGGCATTCTGGGTTTCTTTACGGTTAGGAGTAATACAGGTTGCCTCTTTATAATATTCAAAATTATCTTCTTTTGGATCAACAGTGATGATTTTTTTATGTTTCTTTGCTTCGCAAATAAGAATTTGTAAAATAAACTGGTCAAGGCAGCCCTTGCCGTAATCTTCTATTATCACCGCATCAAAATTCTTTGTATGTTTCTGTATGAAATCCTGTAATAAGTTCCTTGTTTCATTCTTCAGTTCATGCACATGCTCCCAATCAACCCTTACTACCTGTTGGTGGCCGGCAAGCACGCGGGTCTTTAAAGTAGTCAGTCTTCCTTTTTCCGTAAAAACGCCATCTGCATCTATGCCTCTTTTAATTAATTTACCTTTAAAATTTTTAGCATGCTCATCATCCCCCACAACTCCTACCAGGCAGACTTTAGCGTCCAGGGCCCTAAGGTTATTGGCTACGTTAGCCGCGCCGCCGGGGATATACTCCCTCTTTTTTGCCCAGACAACCGGCACCGGCGCTTCCGGAGAGATCCTGCTGACATCACCCCAGATATACTGGTCAAGGATCAGGTCCCCGACTACCAATATTTTTACTTTAGGAAATTTGGAAATTACTTTCCTTAATTTATCCGTTTTTATCATTTTATTTCTTCAATTATTGCCTGAGCCAAAAGCGGCAGCATGATTTCATGATGGCCGATGATGTAATAACCGCGGCTTTTAGCGGAATCCTGCGTAGGACGAACTACCACGTTCTGCAGCGGACGATAATGGTGGATCATATCGAAGTTGGCAGCCGTAAAATCCTTGACACGGTTGCCAAGGTTGCGCGCAAGGTTTAGGGCTTTTAAAAAAACTTCCGGCAGTATCACGCTTGAGCCAAAATTCATTACTACCCCGCCGTTATTCAAACCGGTGACCTCCTCCATAAGGCTGCGAAAATCCCTCATAGAACCCTCACCGGTAGAGGCAGGGTCAAAAGACGGATGCTGATGGATAATGTCTGTACCGATAGCGACATGCACGCAGACAGGAACTTTATATTTATAAGCGTTGTAAATTAAGCTTAATTCTTTATAGCGCAATTTGGCAGCGGCGATTTTGAGGGCTACGGAATGGCCTAAGCCTAAACCATTTCCTACGCCTTCGCTGACAGCGTTATTCAGGAAATCCGCGGTTTCTTTACCCATCCCGAATTTACCGTCTTTTAAGGCCTCTCCTACGTCTTCGGAGGTCTTCCCCTGAAAAGCAATCTCAAAATCATGGATTATCCCTGCTCCGTTAAGGCAGACACAGGTAATTACCCTTTTCTTTATAAGTTCGATCAGCACTGGGCTAAGCCCGCATTTTATTACGTGCGCACCAGCCATAAAAATGACCGACTTTTTTTGCTTGCGGGCACGCACAACGGCATCGGCTACCGCAATTAACTCCTTCACCTTTAATATATTCGGCAGCGCACGGCAAAAGCCCGTAAAAGAACGACCGGCAACCGGCGGCTTGGCAAAGTCAACTGCCTCTACCTTGCTTTTTCTTTTTAAAACAGAATATGTCTTTACCTTATTAATATTAATCATACGAAATTGTTAGTTTAGCATAAATTATTGATTTAATCAACCTGTAATCTACTCTTCCTTTGGAGGCTCAGGCTCAATACTTTCCTCTTTGATAATAACATTTTGTTCTGATTTAAATTTATTAATAGCGCTATCCATTCCCTCTTGGATTTCACCGGCGTCCGCTGAACCCCTGCCGGCTTTACCGGCAAGCTTATTTATCAATAGGTATCTTTGATATAATTCAAATACCACTGTATCATCCTGCTTGTTTACGATCATCAGTAAATTCAGGAAATCTTTGTAATAGGCAGCGTAGGGCACCGGCTGGCCTGCTGTGGGAGTGAGGCTGCGCCTGTAATTATCCAGTGCATTTGAAAAAGTACTGCCTTCTTTCTCCAGATCCGAAAGGTAGAGCTTGTATTGACCGAGCGAGGTGATCAGGGCGGGATCCGCTTGCATATTTTCATTCAATGCGGCCTGAAAGAGGATCTCCGTTACCGCCAAGTCCTTTACAAAGTGTTTTTTAAATTCCGGTGAATTTATATCCAAGAGTTGCGCGTCAATTAGTGGAGTAAGTTTATCCTGGTATTTCTTGAAGTCTTCTTCCATAAATATCCACTGGTTAACCGCTGCCAGAAGATTATCCTCCAACTCGGCAAAGGTACGTTTTTTTTCGGCAGCCAGCTTCTTTTTGTAAGTCACGATCCTGTAATAGTACATAAACCCGAAACAAATAGCAATCAGAAAATACAGGCCGCGCTGAACAGACACGCTGGTAGCCGAATCAAGAAAATTATTCTCTTCGGCCGCAGGCGCTTGAGTTTCTTCCGGGGGGACCGGAGGTGTTTTAATTTCTTCCGGCCGGACGGGTTTTCCTTCTTTTACGCTGCGTTCCATCTCTGACCTCGCCCGTTTTTCTTGTTCAAGAAATCTTTTGAGTTCCTGTCCATCCTGGCTTTTCACATCCTCCGCTCGCATCCTGTCCCCTTTAAGGTCTTCCAGCACCTTCTTCGTATCAATAGTTTCGGGGCCACCGGCAAAAACCGGAACAAAGCAAAAAAATACGGCAATAATTGAAATAACGATGAATATTCTATTCATATCTTTTAGCTAAAGTGCGCATCCCTATCCCATAATCGCATCCGCTGCCTTGGTTACGTCGTTGACGCTGATCGATTTAAGGCAGGCGAATTCCTTAACGCAATTATGCGCCAGGCATTCGATACAACCGGTTTGCTTATGTAAAATTTTATCCCGTAATCCCAGCGGGCCCCACCTTTGCGGACTCAAGCCCTTCTGATTCCTGCCAAAAATGGAAATCACCGGAACCCCCAGGGCCGAGGCAATATGTACCGGCCCGGAATCATTGGAAATAAACAACCGGCATCTTTTTAAGGTACTGGCAAGCTGACTTACCGAGGTCCTGCCCGCCAAATTAATTGCGCGGTGCTTCAAAGTATTTTCTACTCTTTCTGCTAACTTTATGTCCTTGACCCCGGAAAAAATTATTATCTTAAAACCGTACTTATCCGCCAATTTATCCGCGGCCTCCGCAAACCTTTCCGCCGGCCAGATTTTAGACGGGCAGCTGGCAGCAGGATGAATGCCCAAGAGTTTATCCTGAGGGGTTAAAGATTCAGAAGCGAATAGGTCATCTGCCCATTTTTCGGATTCAGGCTTTATCGGCATAAACGGCAGTTTACCCTGAGGCTCTATGCCTAAGTATTTTATCAGGTCGAGGGTATACTCCAACTCATGCTTTTCGCCTTCCTGCTTGGCATGCCTTATCCTGTCGGTAAGTAAAAATCCCAGTTTCTTATCGAAGCCTACTCTTCTTTTTATGCCGGCAAAAAAAGTAATCAGGTGCACGCGGTTTGTCGGATGAAGGATAAGCGCCAGAGCAAAGCGTTTTTTCTTCAGGCGCAAGGCGAATTTCATCGAGCCTATCCAGCTTTTATGTTTAAAATCCTTATCGTAAATTATTACTTCGTCAAGATACGGATTGCCTTCCACGATTTCTTTCGCATAGGGGCTGACCATCGCTGCGATATAGGCATCCGGATAATTCTGCCTTAACGCCTGGATTACGGGAGTCGATAAAAGCAGGTCTCCAATCCGGTCTGTACGCACCACAAGTATACGTTTGAAATCATTTTTTTGGTGTTGGGTGTTATCTGCCAGGTGTTGGGTGAGGATGTTTCTTGCCGCAAGCAATACCTCTTCCACCCTTACCAGCTGCATGCATTTCAAAGTCCCGAACCTGCATTGTGCCTTTTCACACGGCCGGCAAAAAATATCTCTTTTTACCACTGCATGCTTCTCTGACCACGGCCCATATTTGGCTTCATTGGTTATACCAAATACCGCGATTACCGGAATGTTTAAATAACTTGCGATATGCAAGATAGCGCTGTCGTTGGTAACCAAGAGGCATGCTTTTTTTAAAAGGCCGGCCAATTGGCGGATGGTAGTTTTAGCGCATAAGTTTATTGCCAAACCCGGGTGATTCTCCGTGATAAAACGGGCAGTTTCTAAGTCATCTTTATCACCGACCAAAATTATTTTTACCCCACGCTCTTTACTTAAAGAGGCAACCAACGCGGCGAATTTTTCTTTTGCCCACTTTTTGGTATGGCTGCGGCTGCCCGGCGCAATCACTACCAGCTTATCATCCCGCGAAAGATTATTGCTCTCCAGAAGCTGTTTAACATATACC
>CAIRWO010000064.1 GCA_903882345.1 Candidatus Omnitrophota bacterium
ACCGATTAGACGACAGGGCAATGATCTTAAGTAACCTTATTGGAATAGCGTTGGTTTAATAATGATACTACGGCAGGAATATTTCGTCAATTCAAACTTAAGCGGTTTTTACAATGATGACATTCTCTGTTTATAAGCCACGTTGAGATTACGCGAAGAGATTTTCCCGACTTCCAGCAAATCATTGCCAAAATCCAAACCCATCCTCCAGCAACCCTTTTCAGCTTCCGTGCACCAAACAACCTTTGCCTTTTTATGAATCACCTTATCAAAAAAGCAACTCAACTCCACCCCTACTTCTTCACCGACATTTAGGGGCTCGTTACAATAAATTCCCGCGCCCTTTGGGCATAGGTCAATTACTATAACCGGTTCCTTTAGAGTACCTTTGACAGTCAGGATAGCCGGCCCTTCGATTATACATCTTGTGAATAGCCTGCGATCGCCCTCCGAATAATTTCCTGTCATAATATGAACGCCTCCCCCTCAGAAATAAGCTTGGCAGTCCTGAGAGCTACTGGAAACGCATGAAAAAGCTGACCCACTTATAACTATGTCCTATTATCCCTATATTTTCAAGTTAAATATTGGTAATCCGGGAAAGCGCTTTCAAATCATCCCTGCATTGCATCAATGACTTTTTGACTGACCTCCTGTTGTTTAAGGTAAGAAATGTCGTTTGCCGTAAGGCTAAATCTGGAATTTGTGAGGCGTATTTTGTCAATAATGACGTTTTCGTTTACGCCCTGCTTGGCAAGATCCGCAATTTGCTGGAGCGTCATCTGGCTTGGATTTACTGCCTGTGAAGGTGGCGTATTCTGGGCAGCGGGTTGGCCAGGTTTCTCCATCTGGCCCCCGATTAATGCCCCGCCCAATATGCCTGCTGCCGCCCCGATTGCCGCACCTTCAGCCCCGCGATGCATCTGATGGCCGATGATCCCGCCGGCTGCCGCCCCCACCACGCCGCCGATTACCCCGCCTTCAACAGCATGTGTCTTAGTATTCTGACAACCTAAAGAAAAGGCCATAAAAGAAAACCCTAATAATAATGACAGCGCTTTTTTCATCTTCTATTCCTCCCGTTCTTCCAATCTAAAATTTACCAAAGATTGACTTTTATCCAATCATCCGCCTTCTTAACAAGACTCCACAAACCCCCGTTGTCTTGACCGGCGTCCTCAAAACTCGCCCCGCTAGCCGAGCCCATACCCGAGGAACATTCCTTTGTCGTTTCGCAACCGCTCAGCAGTAAAACAGCACAAACGAATACCGCCAGCAGCACGCCTTTACCGTTACTGCTTAATTTTATTTTATCCATTTTTCCAGCCTTTCTTTTGTGCGCTGTCTGCCTAAATAATATATCAGTTCAAATAAGCCCGGCCCGATGGTCTTTCCGGTAAGGACGACCCTGATCGGATGGATCAAGACCTTTGCTTCGATGCCCAGTTCTTTTACCATTTCGCGGAAGGCCGTTTCAATTGTAGCAACATCGAATTTATCCAGCGCCTCCATCCGGTTGATAAACATCCGGAATTCCCGGGAAAAATCGCGCTTTAAAAATTTCTCCTCGGCAGCAGGGTCTATTTTTATTTCTTTGAGAAAAAAGAAATCCGCCCAGTCGATAAAATCATTCAGCACGGTAAGCCGGCCCTGGAATATTTTTATCAGCGAAACCAGATACCCCCGGTCAAGCTTATCTTTCTCAATATAGCCTTTTTCTACCAGCGCAGGTATTAATTCATCGGCCAGTTTTTCCGGATCCTCTTTCTTAAGATACTGGTTATTCATCCAATCCAGCTTATCCAGATCCAGGACCGCCGCGGTCTTATTAATGTTCTTTATGTCAAAGATTTTGGTCGCCTCGTTTATCTCGATGACTTCGCGGTTTCCCCCGGGCGACCAGCCTAAAAGCAACAGGTAATTAACCAGCGCCTGCGGCAGATAACCCATCGTATGATAATCGGAAATCGCGGTTGCGCCTTTGCGTTTGGAGAGCCTGCCGCCTTCCTTAGATAATATCAAAGGCAGGTGCGCAAAGCAAGGAAGATTAAATCCCAGCGCTTCATAGAGCATGATCTGCTTTGGCGTGTTGGAAATATGGTCGTCACCCCTGATCACGTGGGTGATCTGGGTTTGCGCGTCGTCTACGACGCAGGCAAAGTTATAGGTAGGAGTGCCGTCGGATTTGATCAAAACCTGATCCTTGATTGCCTCGGCGTCAAATTCGATCTCGCCCCGGATAAGGTCGTTTACCTTGATCTTACGGGGGGTAACTTTAAAAATAACCGCCTCTCCCCTGCCTTCGGTTTTTTCCAGATATGCCTTGCCTTCTTTCAACAGCTGCTCGGCATATTTCCTGTAAATGTCGAATCTCTGGCTCTGGTAATAAAGCTCATCCCATTCAAAGCCCAACCATTTAAGGCTGAATAATATTTCATCGAGATACTCTTTTTGCGAACGGGCCGCATCTGTATCTTCGATCCTTAAAATAAACTCGCCCCCCTTGGCTTTCGCATAAATCCAGTTGAACAACGCGGTCCTCGCACCGCCGATATGTAAATTCCCTGTTGGGCTGGGCGCAAATCTTACTCTAATCATTGCTGCTTTCCGAGTTTAGCACCGGCGCGTATCGCGTCTTTATTGATCTGGATAAGGTCTTTTTTATCCGCAGGCGCAATCTCTTCGATGCTTTTTAAGACATTGTCTGTATCGATAATTTTCTTTTGTGAAAGGTAGCACCCCAAGGCAACCATGTTCGCTACTTTGATATTGCCCAATTGGAGGGAAATCTCCGTAAAAGGATGCGCCACAACGCGCGCCTTGCTATTTATCGCGGATTTAACCAAAGATCCGTTGACAATCAAGAGCCCATCATTTTTTATCCGGCATCTAAATCTTTCTAAAGACGGTTCGTTCATAATAATCAGCGTATCCGCCTTATCCACGCAAGGCGAGCCGATCCGGCTGTCGGAAATAACCACCGTGCAGTGCGCTGTGCCGCCGCGCACCTCTGCGCCGTAAGAAGGCAGCCAGGTCACCTCCCGGCCCTGCTTCATTGCCGCATAAGCAATAATTTTTCCTAAAAGCATTACGCCTTGGCCGCCTGAACCGGCAATCATAATCCTTTCAATCATTTTATCCTTCCCAAAGGAAATTCTTTTCTCATCACATCCCTGATCCAGCACAACGCTTCTTTAGGCGGCATTCCCCAGTATGTCGGACAGCTGGATAATACCTCTACCAGCGAAAAACCAACGCCTTCGATCTGATTCTTAAACGCCTGTTTTACCGCCACAGCTGCCTTATTTATCTCTGCGGGCGAATCCAGAGAAACCCGCTCTACAAATTTCACCGCCGGAAGCAGGGCCAACATTTCAGAGATCTTCAACGGATAGCCCTGCAGCTTTGCGCTTCGTCCGGCTTGCGTTGTGGCAGTCTTCTGGCCCAAGAGGGTCGTGGGAGCCATCTGGCCGCCGGTCATTCCGTAAATCGCGTTGTTTATGAAAATTACCGTCAAGTTCTCCCCGCGGTTAGCCGCGTGTATGGTTTCATTGG
>CAIRWO010000065.1 GCA_903882345.1 Candidatus Omnitrophota bacterium
AAGCAGCAATACAGGCAAGCCCCAAAGGCGGCAGCGCCCGGTCGATATTTTTCCAGATATTCCCATCCGCAATGCTGTGCGGAGGGTTGATCAATAAAACCATATTATTTTTTCAGGCCCATTTTCAACAAGATAAGCGGCCTCAGGATACTCCACCAATCAAAGATCGGCACCATTTTTGTGTAGCCGCTGTCATCTATGGGGTAGCTTTTGGTTACCGGTGCTTCGGTAACCCGGAAATTATACTCGATGACCTTGTAAAAAAGATACGGCTCAAGCTCATAACGGTTAAGCCAGCGCTGCCAAAGGTTTATATTCTTATTCTCAAAGATGTTCAACCGCAAAGCGCGAAAACCATTTGTCCCGTCGGAAATAGGAAACCTCATGATCACTTTGAATAAAAAGGAATAAAAACCGGTAGTGATCCAACGGAATAGCGGGATATTAACCCGCTCCCCTCCTGCCATATAGCGTGAGCCTTGCACAAAATCGAAATTATCATTGAGGATAGGAGTAATCAGGCGCTTGACCTCAAAAGGGTTATCCTGATTATCTGCGCCTAACATGAAGGCGATATCAAACTTATGCTGCAATGCGTATTCTATGCCCGTTCGTATTGCAGCGCCTACGCCCTCGTTACGCGGATGAGACAAAACCGTAGCCTCCAGTGCCTGGGCCTCTTTTAGCGTGCCGTCAGTTGAACCGTCGTCAATAACCAATATCGTATCAGCCCACTCGGCAGCCTCCTGCTTGACACGGGTTATAACTTTCCCGATCTTACCTTGCTCGTTGAACGCCGGAATTATGGCAATGATCTTTTCATTCCTGTGCACGGTAATCACCTCGTTATTTCCAGCGTAACTGCTGGCTACGGCCATTATCCCTAACGGAAGATTCAAGCGCCTGAAGGACCTTTGTCACTTTATAGCCGAATTCGCCGTCTGTAATGAGTGGGCATTTTCTATTATTGATAGAGTCAAGGAAATGTTGATCCTGCAACTTAAGCGGCTCAACCATCTGAACCCAAGGGCTTACCGAAGGCCCTTCCCTGGGCAACAACTGAAATTCTGCGAAGTCAGAATATTGGCGCTCTTTGATCACTCCTTTATCGTAGATCTTTACAGGCTCAAACGGGTTCAAATCATCCCATGTAGCCATTTTCTTATCCCCTATACAGGTGAGCCTGCGCACCTTATGCGGATCAAGCCAGCTTACATGAATATGCGCGGTGATGTCTTGCGGATATGTAAGCGAAATATATGCTGAATCACAGTTTTTCCTGCGCAAAAGATGGCCTGCGTTTGCGCTTGCGCGGCTGGGCCAGGATCCCAGAAGGAAAGATGCGATAGCGATATCATGTGAAGCGAGGTCGTATATTACATCCACATCATCTCTGATCGGGCCAAGATTGATCCTTGTAAAATGAAGATAGAGCAGCCTGCCGAGCTTACCTGAAGCAACTTCTTGCTTTAACGCAATGATCCCGTTATTGGATAAGAACACGTACCCCACCATAAGGACCAAATGCTTTTTTTGGGCGCACACTGAGAGTCGCTTTGCATCCTCCTGCCGCACAGAAAGAGGCTTTTCACAGAACACATGCTTGCCTTTTTTTAACGCCGCCATCGCAAGCGCGTAATGCGTTACGGTAGGAGTTGCAATGATCACCGCATCTACCCCGGCGTCGTTAAACACGGCACGGTAATCGCCGGTAACATTAACCTGCGGATATTGACAGCGGATTTTCTGCAGCACGGCTTTATCCTGGTCGCAACAGACCTTGATCTTTGCCGAAGGCAAAGAAGAAAATACCCGTAAATGGTTTAGCCCCCACCTGCCGCAGCCAATAAGGCCGATACTAATCACGATCCACCCTCGCGCGCATAATTACAACTTTTCGTCTTCCGATTTTCACCCATTATACCATAACATAAAAAACAATCTCCGTTTTTTATTCACCGGGCTCCGGAAACAGACAAACCGATGCGGTTCTTCCGGGCTACAATCACAAAAATTACAACCAACAAGAAAAATGAAAAATAAGCCGCCCCCCATAGGAAAATTATCCTATACGGCCTGTATATAAATCTTACTTTATGAACCCCGGCGGGGACTAAAACGGCTTTATAGGCACCGTATGCTTTTAGAACCGGCGCGGTTTTCCCGTCCACCGTAGCTTTCCATCCCCGGGCATAACCATCCAAATAAACCAAGACGCTTTTCTGGGGAACCCGAACAGTAGCCTCTAGATGATTATAACCAAAGCCATCTATATATATACCTTGGGGGTTGCGATATTGTAAACGAAGGCTCTTAATTTCATCTGCTGCAGCCGGGGCAATAACTACAAGCGAATCTGCCATTTTTTTGTTGAGTTCAAAAGCCGGCACAGGAACGCGTCCGATGTCCTCGAAGAACCATGATGGGCTCAGCTGCTTACCGTTTAAAAAACAGACTAACCGCTCCTGTTCTACGATCAGCGGGTTCGTGCAAAGATGCCGGGAAAATTTTACTCCTGAAATGATTAATTTTAACCAACCCTGCCGCGCCGGTAAGCGCCTAATGCGGATATTCGAAAGCGGAATATCAGTTTCCACAACCGGCCTATACCCTGCAAGCGTATCCCGGGAAATTATTCTTTCCCCGCGAGTGTAAAGCGGCAGGTTCCCGGAGTTTTCCCCGGTGATAACCGGCACATCCGTAATTGAAGGGCTAGCCGGATCGCTTAATATAACGCTAAGTTTATCAGGAGGGCAA
The DNA here is from genome assembly GCA_903882345.1 of Candidatus Omnitrophota bacterium. Classification (GTDB taxonomy): domain Bacteria; phylum Omnitrophota; class Gorgyraeia; order Gygaellales; family Profunditerraquicolaceae; genus CAIRWO01. The sequence continues at coordinate 2,758 of CAIRWO010000065.1, forward strand.
ACTTGAACGCGCGAGGCCAAAAACAGCCGCGGCGCACCCGGGCCGAACAAAGCTGCGCTTTGCTCTTCAGAGAGTCCTTGGGCAGCCGTTACCTGATCATTCATCCTCCAAAGCTCTAACTCATTTTTCGGTAAATCACATTTATAGATCCCGCCCAAGAGTACGCCCAAAGCAGACGGAATCTGCCTGCATGCATGCATGGTAAAAGTAGTCAGGCGCGGCCCCAAGAAATACATCCTGTCTGAGCGGACAGCCTGTGTTCCTGCTTCAAAAACCGGCCTGCCGAACAAAATAAAAATACCGGCGATGCATACTTCGATCGAGACTAAAACCATACTGCCATTATTTACCTTCCTCTTCGGAGACAATAAAAAAGCTTCGCACAACCGCAGAGAACCAATAAGCATAAGGAATACAAGTAAAATAAAATTAACGGCGAGAAAAAAACGGATGACAAAAAACGTGCTTATAACAACGATTACCAGCGTCGAACCTAGCATCAACAACCAGGTCCTTTTCCTGACAGCGGGTACTTCTAAAGCCTCAAGCCCTATCCCCGCGAGGATGATTAAAAATAAAAGCATAAAATATTTAATATGGAAAGGATACTGGTAGAATTTCATTCCAGGGATAATCTTATGCAAAAACAAGTATAAGGAAGCCGGCGCACGATAAAGCAGGGAAAAAGAAAGAGCGATCAAGAATACGAAGGTATAAATAAATTTGCGGTTATATGCCCGGTTCATTAAAGCGACCAGCGCCAGAGGAATCCCCGCCAATCCGGCGAAAAGATAAGAATGAGCGGCGTGATAGTGCCCGTAATACGCAGTTAGCGCAGGAAAGGGAAAAAGGATCGACTTGATATCGGGCAGCAACTCCCCAAAAATCACATTGGAAAGGTTCACGCCATATGTAAGGGGAACAAATTTAATCGTATCTCCATAAAAACGCAGCTTATGAAAATTCGAAATCATTACCGACGCCAGTTGGCGCAAGGATACGAGAATAATGCAAAAGAGCAGCGCGGATAAAAATAATGCTAAGCGGTTCTCTTTTAAAAAAATCAATAATTTCGATGAAATTAGGTCTTCCCAGAATACGATTGCGACCACGATAAACGTGATAAAGATGACGAAAAACAATACCGGGGTATCGCGGCTGATATTCAGAAATGCTAGAGACAAAGATGCCAAAAGGCCGCTAAAATTAAAAAGATCGGCCTTTCTCACGAACGCAAGAAGGAAAAATAATACCAAAGGATAATAATTAAATGCCTGGCCGAGTATCTGGTTGTTAAGCAAAAAAACTATCG
>CAIRWO010000066.1 GCA_903882345.1 Candidatus Omnitrophota bacterium
CATCCAGGCCAAAAGAATTATCCCGCTTACAGGCAATGGCGGCTGTAGGCCAACATGAGTTAATGGATGTATACCGGCAGCTCTTTAAGAAAAACAAACTAAATTGCGCCCAGGTCCTTTTGACCTATGATGATTTTAATGATAGGGGGCGATATTTAAATGCCAGGAATACGTTGTTTACACTTTTAAAATTAAATATCGTTCCGGTGGTCAACGAAAATGATACCGTATCGACTGAGGAGATTAAGTTCGGCGATAATGACAAGCTCTCTGCTTTAGTCGCAAGTTTAATTTCCGCCGATCTTTTGGTTATCCTTTCGGATGTTGACGGGCTTTTAGACACCAATAAAAAGGTCGTGAAGGTAGTCTCCAGGATAAACCAACAGATAAAAAGTCTCGCTTGTCCGACCAGCAAGGCCACTTGTGTCGGCGGCATGATCACAAAACTAGATGCTGCTAAAATAGCAGTGGACTCAGGGATTGCCTGCGTTATTGCCAATGGGCATAAGGCAGGGGTGATCACTGAAATAGCCAACGATCCCGGCAGCAACGGCACTTTATTCATAGCGGAGAAAAGGTTAGATGAACGGCAGCGCTGGCTTGCTTTTGGAACTAAGGCAAAAGGGAAAGTAGCTATTGACGAAGGCGCGAAAAGGGCGTTATTAAACAAAAAAAGCCTGTTATCCGTAGGGATTACGGCAGCAGAAGGAGCCTTTGAATGCGGGGATATCGTGAGCATAACCGATAAAGAAGGTAACGAATTCGGCCGCGGCAAAATTTGCCTTTCCTGCCGGCAGTTGGATAAAGTCAAAGGAACGCGTACAGACAAAGAAGTGATCCATTGCGATAATATAGTGATACTATAGGATAAAAAATGAGCATAAAACAAGAACTTACCAATATGGCAAAAGGGGCGCAGGAGGCCTCAAGGGTCCTGGCAGGCCTATCCTCTGAAACGAAAAATAGGATTTTAGAGGCAATGGCAGCTGACTTACTTCAAAAACAGGATATTATCCTTAAAGCAAATAAAATCGATATTAAGAACGCTGCCAATAGCCGGCTTGCCAGACCGCTGATCGAACGCCTTACTTTAAACGATAAACGGATCAGGGATATGGCTGATTCTTTAGTAGAACTTACTAAATTAACCGATCCGGTGGGAGAGGTAATGAAGGCCTGGCGCAGGCCGAACGGCTTATGGATACACAAGGTGCGGACGCCTATCGGGGTAATCGCGATCATTTATGAATCAAGGCCTAATGTTACTTCCGATTGCGTAGGGCTTTGTTTTAAATCTGGAAACAGCGTTATTTTAAAAGGGGGCAGCGAAGCCCTGAATTCCAACCTGGCGATATTCGCTGTTTTAAAAGAGGTAATAAAACGCAACGGCATACCTGAGGGGGCAATAAACATCGTCGCCTCAAGGCAAAGGAGCGCTGTGGATGCGCTTTTAAAATTGAACGCTTATATCGATTTGGTGATACCGCGCGGAGGCGAAGGCCTGATCAATAAAGTGGTAGCGTCATCGCGCATACCGGTGATAAAACACTATAAAGGCATCTGCCACGTATACGTGGACGAGTTTTCCGACTTTAACATGGCACAGGATATCTGCTTTAATGCCAAGGTCCAGCGTCCGGGTGTATGCAACGCCATGGAAAGTATGCTCGTGCATAAGGATGTCGCCCGGAGATTTTTGCCCGCAATGATCAAAAGATTCAAAAAAGCCGGCGTGCAAATACGCGGCTGCAGCATTACGCAAAAACTGGTAAAGGCCGTCAGGAAGGCAACGCAAAAAGATTACCGTACAGAGTACCTCGATTTGATACTCTCGGTTAAGGTCGTAGACAGCATTGAGGATGCGATCAGCCATATAAACAATTATGGTTCTCACCATTCCGACAGCATTGTTACGGAAAATTATGATAACGCGATGCAATTCCTGCGGGGGGTTGATTCTGCCTGTGTGTATGTAAATGCCTCAACCCGTTTTACCGACGGTTACCAGTTTGGCCTGGGGGCTGAGATCGGCATCTCTACGGATAAACTGCATGCGCGCGGGCCGATGGCGCTGGAAGAACTGACGACTTACAAGTATATGGTCTTTGGCAACGGCCAGATAAGAACATAGATAGGACCGTTTCCTTATAACTATATGTGTAATAATAAGTTTTGTAGGAACTGTCCCCTAGGGACAGTTCCATTATAACTAATGATATTGGAATTGGTTAGGAGGAAACGGTCCTGTGAAATTAGGCATTTTAGGCGGCACATTTAACCCGGTACACATCGGCCACCTGATCCTCGCGGAAGAAGTAAGAGAAAAGGCCGCTCTGGACAAAATTATCTTTGTGCCGACATATCTAGCGCCGCATAAAGACAATTCCGAGATTGCCGCGGCCTCTGACC
>CAIRWO010000067.1 GCA_903882345.1 Candidatus Omnitrophota bacterium
TCTAGGTGCATGCGGTGATTAAAGCCGCCGCCTGTCCTGACGGCATATTTTTCCAGCTGCCTTAACCCCGGGATGGTCTTACGGGTATCCACGATCTTCGGCTTATAGGGTTTTACTGCTTTCACATATTGCCTTGTTTTTGTAGCAATGCCGGAAAGCAGGCAGATATAATTCAACATCACTCTTTCAGCAGTCAGGATAGAGCGGGCTCTGCCTTGAATTCTGGCGATGCTCCTGCCCTTTTTGACAAATTCCCCGTCGCAGGTCATGGCTTTAAATTTAATCCCCTTGTCCTTGATCTGAAGCACGAGCCTGGCAATCTCAAGGCCGCAAACCACACAGTCTTCCCTGGCTACCAGCGCTGCTTTGACAATCTTGTTTAACGGTATTGCAAGCTCAGTGGTAATGTCTCTTCTGCCAATATCTTCTTTTAAGGCATTGCGAATATCAGCGCCTAATTTTTTATTGTAATCCATCTTTAATCACCTTAAGCCGGTTTAATATTTCTCCTAACTCCGTGAGGCGCGCCTTTTCCTTCTCTACGATCTCCTCCGGTGCCTTCTTTACAAATTCCTTATTCCTCAACATTTTTTCTTTAGCGGCGATCTCCGCCCTTGTCTTGTTCATGCGTTCGTCTAATTTAATTATTTCTTTCTCTACGTCGACTATGCCTTCCAGCGGCATAGTGATATGTATATCTTTTATAACGGAATTCACGCTGGATTTAATATGTTTATACTTTTCTTCTACGCTAAGGTTGTCCAGGCGGGCAAGATTTTTTATTACCCCAGACAACGTTTCAAGTAACTGCCTGTTTTCTTTGCTGCCAACAGCAATAACCACACTTATCCTTGCCTGAAGCGGAACATCCAATTCCTGCCGCATATTCCTAATGGCAGTAATTATCTCCAGGACCGTTGCCATCCTGCCTTCTGCCTTCTTATCGATGATCTGTTCCTGGACATGCGGCCAAGGCTCTACCATTATGCTGTTGGCCTGCTTATGCTCATCGGCTGAACCGCTGCTGAGTTTTCCCAGGCTCTGCCAGATCTCCTCGGTTATAAAGGGCATAAACGGATGCAATAGCCGCAAAGATTTTTCCAGTATTTTATACATTACTACCTGGTTATGCGGATTTTTTATATCCTGCTTTATGATCTCCAGATACCAATCGCAAAAATCATGCCAGAAAAATCCGTAGAGCGTATTTGCCGCTTCATTAAACTGGAAGTTCTCCAGATACTTGGTAGTCTGCTGCAGCGTTGAATAGAACCTGCTTAAGGCCCATCGGTTAACAACATCCAAATCTTCTTTTTTAAAGAATACGCAGAGGTCGGTTTTTATCAGTGTAGGTTCTAGGTTCATTAGAATGAACCTAGAAGCATTCCATATCTTGTTGGCAAAATTCCTGCCCTGTTCAAACCTCTCCTTTGATAAAAAGACATCCTGGCCATGAGCGGTAATCGAAATCAAGCTAAAACGCATAGCGTCGGTGCCATATTCTTCTATGATATCCAACGGATCGATTATATTACCCAGCGACTTGGACATTTTCTTGCCTTCGATATCGCGCACCGTACCGTTGATATAAACATCCTTGAACGGGACATCATCCATAAATTCAAGCCCTGCCATAATCATTCTTGCCACCCAAAAAAATATTATTTCCTGCGCCGTTACCAAGATTGAAGTAGGATAAAAATACCTGAGATCATCTTTAGGCACAGTCCCCTTCGGGGACAACCCCTGCTTGTATGCTTCCGGAGGCCAATAGAAGGTTGCGAACGGCCATAGCCAGGAAGAAAACCAGGTATCCAGGACGTCTTCATCCTGCAGAATATCCTGTGAACCGCAGGCATGGCAGGTCTCGGGTTTAAACCGGGAAACAATCACGCCATTTTCCTGGCATTTTTTACAATAATAAACAGGAATTCTGTGGCCCCACCATATCTGCCGCGAGATACACCAGTCCTGGATATTCTCCATCCAATTAAGGTATACCTTTTCCCAGCGCGGGGGATGAAACTTGATCTTTCCCTTCTTTACCGCCTCGATGGCCGGTTTTGCCAGCGGCTTCATTTTTACGAACCATTGTTTCGACAGGTATGGCTCAATTATGGTATGGCAACGGTAACAGTGGCCTGCGGACAATTTATGAGGTTCGATTTTTTCTATCAGGCCTTTCTCTTTTAAATCCTCGACAATAACCTCCCTTGCCTCAAACCTGTCCATATCCTTATATTCCCCGGCAAATTCGTTCATCCGGGCATCGGGACGCATGACGTTTATAAATTCAAGGTTATGCCTTTTAGCCATTGCGTAATCATTGGGATCGTGCGCAGGCGTTACCTTTACCGCGCCTGTGCCGAATTCCATATCTACCAAGGTATCGGTAATTATCTTAATCTCTCTATCTACTAGAGGCAAAACCAGGGTCTTGCCGATGATCTTTTTATACCGTTTGTCCTTGGGATTAACCGCGACTGCCGTATCGCCCAGCATTGTCTCCGGCCGGGTTGTGGCAACTACAACGAATTGATCCGGACTGTCTTTGAGAGGATATTTTAAATAATAAAGATTACCGCTAAGTTCATGATGCGGCGCCTCTTCATCGGAAAGCGCGGTCTGGCAGCGCGGGCACCAGTTAATAATGTAGCTGCCGCGGTAAATCAGGCCTTTCTCATAAAGACGGACAAAGACTTCCGTAACTGCCTTGGAATATTCAAGGTCCATTGTGAAGCGCTCCCTTGACCAGTCGCAGGAAGCGCCCAGCTTCTTTAGCTGACGGATGATCGTTGAACCATACTGTTCCTTCCAAAGCCAAACGCGCTCGATAAATTTTTCCCTGCCCAGCGTTTCTCGCCTTAGGCCCTCCTTGGCAATGGATCTTTCTACCACATTCTGCGTGGCAATCCCGGCATGATCGGTACCCGGCATCCAAAGCGCCTCTTCGCCTTTCATGCGGTGATAACGGATAAGGATATCCTGAAGGGTATTATTCAAGGCATGCCCCATATGCAGGATACCTGTGACATTGGGCGGCGGGATTACGATAGTGAACGGTTTTTTTGCGGAATTTACTGCGGCATGAAAAAGACCCTTTTCAACCCAGATTTTATACCACTTGTCCTCGGTTTCCTTAGGATTGTATCGGGAAGGTATTTCATTGGCTGTTTGCGGCATGTATTGTCTAAACCCTTGCTTTATCTTTTAACAGTTTATATTCCACGCTGTCTACGAGTGCCTGCCAGGAAGCTTCGATGATATTCTCGGAGACCCCGATCGTACTCCAGGTATCCGCTTCATCCTGCGACTGGATAAGCACGCGCACCTTTGCAGCTGTGCCGGCGTTCTCATCAAGTACGCGGACCTTAAAATCCGAAAGGCGCATTTTGGAAAGCGCAGGATAAAATTCCTTAAGCGCTTTCCGTAAGGCATTATCCAGGGCATTTACCGGGCCGTCGCCTTCGGCTGCGGTATGTTCCCTTGTACCCTTGACCTTGATCTTGATTATCGCCTCAGAGGTGATCTTTTTATTCGATTGTTTTTCAATCACCACGCGGAAACCTTCGAGCTCAAAAAATTTATTGTATTTCTTGAGCGCACGCTTCATCAGTATCTCTAAAGACGCCTCTGCGGCCTCGAAATGATAACCCTTATGCTCTAAGTCCTGGATCAAACGCAAGATCTTTTTGGTTTGAGGATCGTCCTTGCTTAAATCCAGGTCCAGGCCCTTTGCCCGGACAAGGATACCGGTTTTACCGCCTAACTCCGACATCAGGAACCTGCGGTGATTGCCGACCAGGCTAGGATCCATATGCTCATAGGCCAGCGGGTTCTTGATTACGGCGTTGATATGCATCCCGCCTTTGTGCGCAAAAGCTGAGGTGCCGGCATAAGGCTGATCATTCCTCTGGCGCATATTACTTATTTCGCTTACGAAATGAGAAAGCTTGGTAAGATTCCCTGCCGCTTCCTTAGCGATACAATCAACGCCCATCTTCAGCTTAAGATTGGCAATAAGAGGGATCATGTCCGCGTTACCGCAACGCTCACCGTAACCATTGACAGTTCCCTGGACCATATCTGCGCCCGCCTCCACAGCAGCCAGAGAATTAGCTACAGCCAGGCTAGCGTCATTGTGACAGTGAATTCCCAGGCAGCACTTAACCAAAGGCCGCACTTCTTTGCAAATACGCGAAACTTCAGAAGTCAGGCTTCCGCCGTTTGTGTCGCAGAGGCAGACCGCAGCCGCACCCGCCTCCTGAGCGGCTGCGATCGTCTTGAGGCTATATTCTTTATTGGCTTTGTAGGCGTCAAAGAAGTGTTCGGCATCATAAAATACGGTCAGGCCCCTGGAAACAAGGAAACTCACCGTATCCTTGATCATGGCAATATTCTCATCCAGGGTGGTCTTCAGTACTTCCGTTACGTGCAGATCCCAGGTCTTACCGACAATAGTAATGATCTTTACCTGAGAACGGATAAGCGCGCCAAGATTGGCATCTTCTTTCGCCTGAGAACCCGGCCTGCGGGTCATACTAAAGGCAGCGAGCTGCGCATTCTTTAATTTTATTTTCGCCATCTTAACGAAAAATTCCATATCCTTAGGGTTCGACCCGGGCCAGCCGCCTTCGATATAATGCATCCCGAACTTATCCAGTTCCTGCGCGATGCGGACCTTATCCATCACAGAATAAGAGATCCCTTCGCCTTGCGCGCCGTCCCTTAATGTCGTATCAAATAGTTTAACCTTAAACATCTTGTCTCCTATTTTCCCAAACCAAACTTTTCGTGCAATGCCTTAACCGCGGTTTCGGCAAATTTTTTCTGAATGATACAAGAAATACTGATATCAGATGTCGAGATCATTTCAATGTTGATCTTGTTCTTTGCCAGGGCGCCGAACATCTTTGCCGCAACGCCCGGATGGGACTTCATCCCTACGCCGACGATAGAAACCCGCGCAATATCATCGTCCAGCAAAACATCGCCCGCCCCGATCGCTTTTGCCAGCGCCCTTGTCAGCTTTATTGTCTTGGCGGATTCTCCTTTATTTATGGTAAAGGATATGTCTGTCTGGCGCAGGTGGCCGACATTCTGCACGATCATATCTACGCTGATGCCGGCGCTTGCCAGGTCCGTGAATATTTTAGCCGCAATGCCCGGCCGGTCCGGGACGGTACAGATCGTGATCTTTGCCTCAGTTTTATTTAAGGTGATCCCGTTAACCAGAACATCTTCCATTTTTTTTGCCTCCTTGATGATCATCGTTCCGGAATTGTCGGAAAAAGACGAACGCACGTGTATCGGGACATTGAATTTCTTTGCCACTTCGATCGAACGCGCCTGCATAACCTGCGCGCCCAATGAGGCCATCTCCAGCATTTCATCATAGGTAATTTCTTTTATCTTTCTTGCCCTGGGTTCGATGCGCGGGTCTGTTGTATATATACCCTCGACATCGGTATAAATTTCACATTCATCCGCGGCAAGTTCTTTTGCCAAAGCAACCGCCGTAAGGTCGGATCCGCCGCGGCCTAATGTCGTGATATCCTGATCGAGCGTAACCCCCTGAAAGCCGGCGACAATAACGATTTTACCCTTGCCCAGCTCTTCTTTTATCTTATTCGTATTGATCCTGAGGATACGCGCGCGCGTATGACTGGTATCGGTAATGATGCCCACCTGCGCTCCGGTAAACGAGATCGCTTCACAGCCTAATTTATGGATGGCCATTGCCAGCAGCGCTACGGAAATCTGCTCGCCCGTAGACAAAAGCATGTCCATTTCCCGCTCAGACGGCTCGTTGGTAATCTTAGCCGCCAGCTCTATAAGTTCATCGGTAGTATCGCCCAATGCCGACACCACAACGACGGTATCATAACCTTTCTTTTTATAACTAACCACTCTCTTTGCCGCGTTCTGGATCCGCTCGACATTGGCTACGGATGAACCTCCGAATTTTTGTACGATCAAACCCTTGTGCATGCTGACTCCTTAATCTCCTTTAATTAAATAATCCATAAGCTCATAACCATTCTCAAAATAGAAATCCGACTTTTCCGCTTCTTTCTCGCTGTAATTTAAAAATGCGCGGCCTACGATATCCTTGCCGAATACCCCGAAACAAACCGGGCTGGACACGTGTGTCCTCAAGGAAACCGGCGTAGCGTGGTCAGGCAAGACGAGTATGCGAAAATTTTTTTTACGCTTAAAATCTTTTAAAATCCTGCCCAAGACCAGATGATCAAACCTTTCGATGGCGATAATTTTCTCCCGGAGGTCACCGTTGTGTCCGGCCTCATCAGGCGCTTCTACATGCACAAAAACAAAATCTTTTTCTTCCAGCGACATTAACGCGGCATTGGCCTTGCCGGCATAGTCCGTGTCATAATATCCGGTTGCGCCCGGCACGTTTATTACCTCAAGGCCGATTATCCTGCCTAGCCCCTTTAAAAGGTCAACCGCGGAAATTATACTCCCCGTTAACCCGTACTTTTCGGTAAACTTAGGAATATCCAGTTTACAGCCCTGGCCCCACAGCCAGATCATGTTCGCGGGGTTTTCTTTTAGATCGATCCTCACCTGATTTATCTCGTGGGCCTCAAGTAATTTCTTTGAATCCTGCATCAGTTTAATCAAAAATTCGGCATTTTTTCCCTTAGGCAGGTTTTTGGAAATGCTCTGGCCGGTAATATCGTGCGGAGGCACACACTTTAAGTCTTCGAGGTGTTCCTCCAGCCCGCTTTTTACTACCATCAAATGCCGGTAGCTCACTCCCGGATAAAACCCGATCTTATCGTTTCCTAGCTTTTCATCAATAAATTTAATAAGTATGGATGACTCTTTGGAATTAATATGCCCGGCGCTGTAATCCACAAGTTTATCTTCCACGGCCGTAATCAGGTTACAGCGGAAGGCAAAATCGCCGGGACCAAGTTCCACGCCTAAATTCGCCGCTTCCAGCGGCCCTCTCCCCGTATAAAACTTACGCGCATCATAGCCCATGATCGTAATATTGGCCACGTCCGATCCGGGTGCCATCTTATCAGGTATTGTCTTTACCCTGCCGAGGCGGCCGTGCTGGGCAATAAAATCCAGGTTCGGGGTTTTTGCCACCTCAAGAGGCGTGCGGTTACCCAGTTCTTCCAATGGATAATCCGCCATACCGTCTGCAACAAGGACTATATATTTCATAAAGTGATTAAAATTTTACTTCCGGAACTATCCTGGCTGTCTCTTGCGCTTTAAAATATTCCGTAGCTACCCTAAAACCGGAGATATTGGCAATAACATTGCCCGGAAAGGTCCGCACCGTAATATTGTAATCCCTTACTGCTTCATTATAACGCATCCGCTCAACGGCAATACGGTTTTCCGTTCCGGACAACTCATCCATAAGCTTCAAAAAGGTCTGGTCTGCTTTCAAGTTCGGGTAATTTTCCGTAACCATCAAGAGCCTTCCCAATGCCGCGTCTATGCTGCCTGCTGCCTTGACCTTTTCATCTACCGTGCCTGCTTTTGCCCACTGTGAACGCGCATTGGTTACTTCTTCAAAAACTGTCTTTTCGTGAAGAGCATATCCTTTTACCGTATTCACAAGGTTGGGTATCAGGTCATTCCTTCTCTGCAGCTGGTTTTCCACCTGAGCCCATTTCGCGGTAATTGTCTCCTGTTTAGAAACAATAGCGTTATAAACAGAAATTAAAGTTAGGACTATTAATACCGCTATTATGCCAAGAACGATTAAAATTTTTTTCATCAGTTACCTCCCTTTAAAAACCGCCGCCTGCGCCACCGCCTCCTCCGCCGCCGCCGCCAAAGCCGCCACCACCAAAACCTCCTCCGCCAAAGCCTCCACCGGAATAGCCGCCTCCATATCCACCGCCCCAAAAAACATTATTATAACGCCGGCCCAGCAAAATTGGTAAAATGAAAAATCCAAAGAAAAACAAAAATATAATGATTATAACTACAGTATTAATGGAATCAGATTGACCGGCTCCTGCCGTCGTCTTGATCCCTTGTAAGGTGCTTAGCTGTATATTCGCATCTTTGGCTATCACTTGGGCTACTTTTAGCGCACCCTGATATAAACCCAAGCCGTATTGGCCGTCTTTAAAATACGGCACCATGTAATTACGGCCGATCTCACCGCAAAGGCCGTCAGGAAGGATACCTTCCACTCCGTAGCCGGTCTCAATGCGCCAGCGCCTTTCTTGAACCGCTAAAAGAATAAGTACGCCGTTATCTTTGCCCTTTTTACCCGGTTTCCATTTATCAAAGAGCAAACGCGCATATTCGGTTTCACCGAACGGAGAAATGGAATTTACGGTTACAACCGCGATTTCCGCCGAAGTCTTAGCATCCAGCTCGCTGATCAACGAATCTAACTTTTGTTTATATTCCGGGCTGATTACTCCCGCAAAATCATTGACCCAGCCTGCAGGCGAAGGAACATCGTCCGCGAAGATAATCGGGACCAGCGCTAAGACTATGCAAATGATTAAAAGGCAGACTTTGCGCATCTGGCTAAAGCTTATCTACCGCATCTACCAGTTTCTCTAAATCATCTATGAACTTCTTAAATAGCTGGTCGATCTCGTCTGGAGATAGTTTCACTTGTTTATTCTTCGCTGCCAGTATTTTTGACCATGCCTGCGTATCCACCGGCAGGATATCCTCGATCTGTTTTATAATATCCTGTTTCAGGTATGCGGGCGCCTTGCCTTTTATCCTGATGATGTTCCTCAAGATATGGATCACTGAATTCGTCGACTTAAAAAGCATATCCTTTAACGCATCCTTATCTTTGTTTCTTTTTAAGAAAAATTGGCGCAGGTGAATGAGCTTTAGCTTAAGTTCATGCTCGCACTGAAAGCGAAGGTTTTTTAAATCTATGCTTATGTCCTTTAAGACGTTTTCCCCTGCCAACAAAACATAATTTTCTTTCATATCAAGGAACTCAATAGGAAATACATCAGTCGATGAAACAATGTATTCCCGGCTGAAAAACAACGGCATGAA
>CAIRWO010000068.1 GCA_903882345.1 Candidatus Omnitrophota bacterium
AGGATGATTCGTATCCGGTGATAAACGATACGAAGAACATTGAAAATATGGGCTACCGGGTGATTGAAGACGACATAGTAATAACTGACGATCTTATCAGGCACGACCCGTTAAAATTAGCAAAGATCATATTTGGCGTTATTGAAGAGATTTAATGAGTGAACGACAAGGACCTACTTAAATGAGCATAGTAAGAAAACAATTAATCGTAAAGAATAAACAGGGGTTGCATGCGCGGCCGGCAGCCTTGTTTGTTCAGATTGCCAATAAATTCGATTGCCACATTACCGTAATCCGCGACGAAGAGAAGGTTAACGGTAAATCGATCATGGGTATCCTTATGCTCGGCGCGGAAAAGGACAGCGAAATTATCATTGAGGCAGAGGGTGAGGATGCCGGCTTGGCGATAATAGAATTAGAAAAATTAGTGACGAGTGAAGAATAGGCTTGAATTATGATGATAAAACTTAAAGGCATAGCGGCGGCTGCGGGCATAAGTATCGGGCCGGCATATAAAATCGGCAAGGAAGATATCGTCGTTCCCCGGCAGGTGATACAGGAAAGTGATATCCCTTTACAGATACAGCTCTTTGAAGAAGCGTTGATCAAGACGCGTAAAGAGATTGTTGAGCTGCAAAAGAAGATTGCCACAGATCTCGGGCAGGAAGAGGCGCAGATATTTGATGCGCACCTCCTGGTCCTTGAAGACCGCATGATCATCGAAGAAGTTATTTCGCGGCTGAAGAAAGAGCGTCTTAACGTCGCCTTCATTTTTTCCGAAGTCCTGAAAAAATATATTGACGTTTTTTCCAAGATTGAAGACGAATACCTGAAAGAACGCACCTCCGATGTCAACGACGTAGGAAAAAGAATATTACGCAACCTGCTGGGTAAAGAGCGCAAAGGCTTTGAAGGCCTCAAAGAAAAGGTTGTGGTTGTGGCGCACGATATTTCACCTTCCGATACGGCGGCAATGCATAAACAGAATGTCTGCGCCTTTGTTACGGATATTGGTGGTAAGACTTCCCATACGGCGATTATGGCAAAATCACTGGAAATACCGGCGGTCGTCGGCTTAGAAGAAGCAACCTCCAAGATTAAAACCGGTGACACCTTAATCATTGACGGTACCATGGGTGTTGTAATTATCAACCCGGACAATGATACCTTAAATAGTTACTGGGAAGCAGAAAAGAAACTCAAAGGTATAACCGATGCGTTTCTGGCAGTAAAGGACCTGCCTGCCGTTACGATTGACGGTAAGCATGTCACTATAAGCGCAAACATAGAATTACCGGAGGAGATATCCGCCATACGGCTGCACGGAGGACAAGGGATCGGCCTCTACCGCACGGAATTTTTTTATATGAACAGGAAGGACCTGCCTTCCGAAGAAGAGCACTATCAGGCATATAAGTATGTTGCGGAAGAAATGAATCCGCATGAGGTTATTATCCGCACCCTGGATTTGGGCGGGGATAAGTTTTTGTCCCAGTTGGAAATCCCTTCGGAAATGAAGCCTTTTCTCGGTTGGCGCGCGATCAGGTTCTGTCTTGCCCGGCCGGATGTGTTTAAAATACAGTTAAGGGCGATACTCCGGGCCTCTGTGCACGGCAAATTAAAACTTATGTATCCGATGATTTCTAGTATAGATGAACTGATGCAGGCAAACAAGATACTGGAAGAGGCAAAAGAAGAATTAAGGAATAAAGATATACCTTTTGACGATGATATCGAAGTCGGCGCGATGATTGAGGTTCCTTCGGCAGCGCTGACAGCCGACCTGCTTGCCCGGGAGGCGGATTTTTTCAGCATCGGTACCAACGACCTTATTCAATATTCTCTGGCAGTGGACCGCACAAACGAAAAGGTCGCGTATCTTTATGAACCGTCGCATCCGGCAGTTTTGCGGATGATCAAGAACGTAATCGATGCCGCGCACAAGGCCGGCATTAAAGTTGGCATGTGCGGGGAAATGGCCGGTGAGCCGGCATTCGTGCTTATGCTTGTCGGGCTGGGGTTAGATGAATTCAGCATGCCGCCTTTTGTTATCCCGGAAATAAAATATATAATCCGTTCAGTGACCTCCCAGCAGGCAGAAGCGATCGCAAGAGAGGCCATGTTGCTGGCTACCGGCAGAGAAGTGGAAGAGTATATCCAGGGGAAACTACGGGAGATCTTAGGGTGAAGGCATTGATTCTAGCCGCGGGTTACGCCGTAAGGCTCTATCCTTTGACTAAAACATTCCCCAAACCGCTGCTTAAGGTCGGCAACAAGCCGATGATCGAGCATATTATCGATAAGCTGGAAACGGTCGCCGAGATCGACGAAATCATTGTCGTAACCAACAGCAAATTCATTTCCCGGTTTAAGGCATGGGCTGCCGGTTTAAGGAGTAGAAAACGCATCAGCCTGGTAGACGACCTGACCTCCAGCCTCAGCGATAAGCGCGGGGCGATCGGCGATATGAATTTTGCCATAAACAAGAAACGGATCAAAGATGACCTCTTGGTTATCGGCGGAGATAATATTTTTGACGGCAGCCTCAAAGACTTCTGCGCCTTCGCGAAGAAAAACAGGCCGCATCCGGTAATCGGCGCCTACGACATAAAAGACATCCGTCAGGCAAATAAATACGGTATCGTTAAATTAAATAAAAAAGGCAGGATAACCGACTTTAAGGAAAAACCCGAAGCGCCAAGATCTACGCTGGTGGCAATGTGTCTTTACTTTTTTCCCAAGATGAAGTTAAAGTTGATCAAGCAATATCTTAGGTCCAAAGCGCACAAGAGCGACGCGACGGGTTTTTATATAGACTGGCTGCGCAGGACAAGCTCAGTTTACGCTTATGTGTTCGGCGGGCATTGGTACGATATCGGCGACCGTAAATTCTACAATAAGGCAAATGAGACTTTTTAACAAGCATCATTAAAAGGGAGGGTAGATAACAAATGGCAACGCGTAAACATTTCTTTACTTCTGAATCAGTAGGTGAAGGGCACCCGGACAAGGTCTGCGACCAGATATCCGACGGAGTGCTGGATGAAGTACTCAGGCAGGACCCCTATGGCAGGGTCGCCTGTGAAACTTATGTTACGATGGGGCTTTTGATCGTCGGTGGTGAAATTACTACCACTGCTTACGTGGATATCCAGAGATTGGCACGCAAGATTATTGAGGGTATCGGCTATGTGCATCCTAAGTATGGCTTTGATCACCATACCTGCGCGATTATCAATACGATTAATTGCCAGTCGCCGGATATTGCCATGGGTGTAGACAAGGGCGGGGCCGGCGATCAGGGTTTTATGGTCGGCTATGCCTGTAAGGAAACCAAGGAATTGATGCCTTTGCCGATCATGCTGGCGCATAAGTTAGTTGCCCGTATGGCAGAGATAAGGAGAAAAGGCACAGTAAAATATCTTGGCCCGGACTGTAAATCTCAGGTAAGCGTGGAATACCATGACGGTATCCCCAAAAGGATCGATTCCGTAGTCTTGGCCTGCCAGCACACCGATGAGATACTCGATGCCAGCGGCCAGTTGATCACTAAAAAAGCCCGGCAGGAAATGATCGATTTGATCGCCAGGCCGGTTTTAAAAGAATGGATAGATAAAGATACGAAATATTATGTAAACGAAACAGGTAAATTTCTCGTCGGCGGCCCGCAGTCGGATACGGGGATGACGGGTAGGAAAATCGTGGTAGATACCTATGGCGGCGTAGCTGCTCCCGGCGGAGGCGCCTTTTCCGGAAAGGACCCGACAAAGGTAGACCGCTCCGCAGCTTATATGGCCAGGTTCATTGCCAAGAACATCGTTGCTGCCGGCCTTGCCGATAAATGCCTGATCCATCTTGCTTATGTAATCGGAAAGGCTGAACCCCTGGCGATAATGGTAGATACGTTCGGAACCGGTAAATTATCGGAGACGGCATTTGTCAAGCTGATCAGAGAAAATTTTGATCTTACGCCTAAAGGCATGATCAGGGATTTAGACCTCTTGAGGCCGATTTATCTGAAGACCGCTTGCTACGGCCACTTTGGCAGGACTGAACCGGAATTCAGCTGGGAAAGCACAGAAAAGGCACCAGCGTTAAAGAAACAGGCGGCGAGATTATGAAATACGATATTAAGGATATAAAACTGGCAGCTAGGGGCGCATTGCGCATTGAATGGGCAAGGAATAACATGCCTGTTTTGGGTTTGATTGCCGAGAGGTTTGCTAAAGAAAAACCTCTTTCAGGAATAAAGCTTTCCTGCTGCCTGCACGTCACTACGGAAACCGCAGTCTTGATGGAAGTGCTTAAGGCCGGCGGGGCAAAGGTTAATTTATGCGCATCCAATCCTTTGTCTACCCAGGATGATGTTGCCGCTTCTTTGGTCAAGCATTTAAACATTCCGGTCTTTGCAATTAAAGGGGAAAATACCAAAACTTATTATAAGCACCTTGAGGCGGCGCTTGCATTCAAGCCGCAGATCACTATGGATGACGGCGCGGATTTAGTCAGCGCGATCCATCAGCGTCCGCAGGCAGGCCACGCTAATATCATCGGCGGCACTGAAGAAACTACCACCGGCGTCATTCGTTTAAAGGCGTTGGCAGGGCAGGGCAAGCTGCGTTATCCGATAGTAGCCGTTAATGATGCTTATACAAAGTACCTTTTTGATAACCGTTACGGCACCGGCCAGTCAACTTTGGATGGGATCATGCGCGCTACTAATAAGCTGATTGCCGGTTCAGCCGTTGTAATTTGCGGTTATGGCTGGTGCGGCAGAGGCGTGGCTATGCGCGCAAAAGGCATGGCAGCTAAAGTTATCGTGATAGAGGTAGACCCTTTACGCGCCCTCGAAGCAGTTATGGACGGATATGAAGTGATGCCGATAAAAGACGCCGCACGGATCGGAGATATATTTGTCACCGTTACCGGAGATATAAATGTTATTCGCCCGGAACATTTTAAATTAATGAAGAACGGGGCAATTGTCAGCAACTCCGGGCATTTTAACGTGGAGATCGATATCCCGGGGCTGCATAAGCTTACCAAGTCAAGAAAAATGATCCGTGATTTTGTGGAAGAATGTATCTTGTCCGGCGGCAAGAAGGTTTACCTTTTGGGAGAAGGCAGGTTGATCAACCTGGCTGCGGCTGAAGGCCACCCGGCGCAGGTGATGGATATGTCTTTTGCCAATCAGGCATTAAGCGCCGAATATATGGTGAAGAATCATGCGAAGCTTAAAAGCGGCGTTTACAAGATACCCGATGCGATAGATAAGAATATTGCTGCTTTAAAGTTGAGGTCTTTGGGCGTTAAAATAGATACACTTACCGCCGAGCAAAAGAAATATCTCTCCAGCTGGGAGATGGGTACATAATTCATAGGGGCACCATGAAAAGAATTGCAGTTTTAACTACAGGCGGCGACGCCCCGGGGATGAATGCGGCGATCCGCTCGGTCGTCCGCTACGGGACAAACAATAAACTGGAAGTCTGGGGTGTGTTCCGCGGCTGGTGGGGCCTGATCAACGAAGAATTAAAGGTTTTGGACCACCGTTCCGTATCGGGGATCATCAATCAGGGCGGGACGATCTTAAAGACCGCCCGCTGCCAGGAGTTTTACACTCCCGAAGGGCAAGAGCGGGCTTTTCAGACGATAAAGAAACATGATATAGACGGCATGGTAGTCATCGGAGGAAACGGAAGTTTTACCGCCGCGCATATCTTTTGTACAAAATACAATGTTGCCTGTATCGGCATCCCCGCATCCATTGATAATGATATCAACGGCATAGATGAGACGATCGGGACAGATACGGCAGTCAATACCGCCCTCACAGCTATCGACAATATCCGCGATACGGCAACTTCTATGGAACGAATTTTTGTTGTCGAGGTGATGGGCAGGGATTCCGGTTTTATCGCCCTTACGGTTGCCCTTGCCGGCGGCTGCGAAGAGGCGATCATCCCGGAAAAGAAATTTGATTTTGAGGCAGCCTGTCATGATATTGTTAACGGTAATTTAAGGGGTAAGATAAGCTGGATCATCGTTACTGCCGAAGGCGCCGGCCGGGCAGAAGATGTTGCTAAAAAGATAAACGAGATCACTACCCTTGAGACGCGGACAGTGGTCTTGGGCCACATCCAGAGGGGCGGACGGCCTACTGCCCGCAGCCGTGACATTGCCCTGGTCCTTGGCAGGTCAGCTGTAGATTGCCTGCTTAAAGGTTTAAGCGATAAGGTAGTGGGGATTGCCGGCGGCAAGATCGTAACCGTTGATTTCCAGAAGGCGATCGCCAAGAAAGAGTTCAATTTAGAAGGGATGTATAATTTAATCAAACAGTTAAGTTAGGCACCCAACCTTAAAGGATAGGTTGGTGTGCACTTTCTGTGCAAAGGAGTGTAGAGATGGGAAGAAGGCCTTTGGATGTGGAAAAGATTGTAATGGAGCTTATTAACAGCGACGATATGGATAGCAAAAGGTCGCTGGCAAAGAGAATATCTGAGATCGCCTATAAAAAGAATATTTATCTCTCCAGTATCCATGAATTATATATGGCGCGCGGCAGGAAAGAATTCAGCGGCTTTACCGTGCCGGCGATCAACTTAAGAAGCATGACTTATGATCTGGCGCGGGCGATATTCAGGGTTGCCAAGAAGAATAATTCCGGCGCCTTTATTTTTGAGATCGCCAAGTCGGAAATGGGTTATACCAACCAGCCGCCGATAGAATACTCAAGCGTCATATTGGCAGCGGCGATCAAGGAAGGCTGGAGCGGCCCGGTTTTTATTCAGGGCGACCATTTTCAGGCGAATGCCAAAAAATACCAGGAAAACCCCGGCAAAGAAACAGAATCGCTGCAGGCCTTAATTAAAGATGCCATCGAAGGTGGATTCTATAATATTGACATTGATTCATCCACGCTCGTGGATTTATCGAAAACGGATATAAAGAAACAGCAGTTTCTTAATTACGAAGTCTGCGCTAAACTCACTCAGTTTATCCGCCAGATCCAACCGCGGGGCGTTGAAGTTTCTGTGGGCGGGGAGATCGGCGAGGTAGGGAGTAAAAACTCTACGCCGGAAGATCTGCGCGCGTTTATGGCCGGCTATAAAGAGAGACTGCGCAAAGGCCGCACCGGGATCAGCAAGATCAGCATCCAGACCGGCACATCCCATGGTGGAGTCGTTCTTCCAGACGGGACGGTTGCACAGGTAAAACTCGATTTCGAGACTTTAAAAAATTTATCCCAGCTTGCCCGCGAAGAATTCGGCCTGGCCGGGGCAGTCCAGCACGGCGCATCAACTTTGCCGGCAGAGGCCTTCCATAAGTTTGCCGAGACAGAGACCGCGGAAGTACATCTGGCAACGGAATTTCAAAACATGATCTATGAAAGCAGGCATTTTCCGCCTGAGCTTAAGGCAAAGATTTACGAATGGTTAAAGGTCAATGCCGCGTCGGAAAGAAAAGAAGGGGAAACCGAAGAGCAGTTTTTCTATAAGTCGCGTAAAAAAGCGCTGGGGCCGTTTAAAAAAGAAATTATGGGTTTGCCTCAGGCTACGCGCGATGCAATTGCCGCGGAGATCGAAAATAAATTCGAATTTTTATTTAAGCAATTGAATGCGATTAATAATAAGGAACTCGTGGATAAATATATTACCTTAAAGAGAGTAATTATCCGTAAGCGCGAAGAAGCCAAGGAGATCCATCATGACGGAGAAGGAGCCGACTAACTATGCGTTCAGACCAGATTAAAAAAGGCATCGAACGTATTCCGCACCGCGCACTGCTGCATGCTACGGGCCTAAGCCGTAAAGACCTGAACCGGCCGTTCATCGGCGTGGCAAGTTCTTTTACGGATCTGATCCCGGGGCACATAGGGATGCGTGATCTGGAAAGGTATATCGAACGTGGGATCTGTTACGGCGGCGGGGTGCCGTTTTTCTTCGGTGTGCCCGGCATCTGCGACGGCATTGCCATGGGGCATCTAGGGATGTGTTATCCGCTTGCCCTTCGGGAAATTATTGCCGATACGCTCGAAACGGTTTGTAATGCCCATCAACTGGACGGTATTGTCTGTTTGACGAATTGCGATAAAATTACGCCCGGTATGCTTATGGCCGCGGCGCGTTTGAACATACCCGCGGTTATCGTGACTGCCGGCCCGATGCTTTCCGGCAGATTACGCCAGAGAAAACTTGCTTTCGTGCATGATACCTATGAGGCTGTGGCAAAGGCCAAAAAAGGGGAGATCTCTGCCGAGGAATTAGCTTGCCTGGAAATGGAAGCATGCCCGGGCGCAGGTTCCTGTCAGGGATTATACACGGCCAATACCATGGCTTGTATAACCGAGGCAATGGGTATGTCTTTAACCGGATGCGGTACTGCCCTGGCCGTGTCTTCGAAAAAGCGCCGCATTGCTCAAGCTAGCGGCGAGAGGATCGTTGAGCTGGTAAAAGAAAATATTACGCCTTCTAAGATCATTACTAAGGAGTCGCTTGAGAATGCGATCGTTGTAGATATGGCCCTTGGCGGCTCAAGTAATACAGTGTTACACCTGATGGCGATTGCCCACGAAGCAGGGATAAAGATAGAGCTAAAGGATTTTGACCGGATAAGTAAAAATACGCCGCATATTACGAATTTAGAGCCTGCGGGAGCGCATTTTATGGAGGATTTGGAATATGCCGGCGGGATTCCCGCGGTTTTAAAGAGATTAAAAGGAAAGCTGAATAATGTTATGACTTTAGGCGGCAAAAAGGTTTTTGAGATTGCCGATAAAGCCGAAATTTACGATGAAGAAGTGCTGCGTCCGTTCAGCCGGGCGTATCATAAACAGGGCGGTATTGCTGTTTTATCCGGTAACCTTGCCCCCGACGGGGCGGTAGTGAAACAGTCGGCAGTGAGCCCGAAGATGATGAAGTTCAGCGGAAAGGCACGCGTATTTAACCGTGAAGAAGAAGCAATGCAGGCCATATTGGACGGGAAGATCAAGGGTGGAGAAGTTATTGTTATTCGTTATGAAGGGCCGTCGGGTGGACCGGGGATGCGGGAAATGCTTGCTCCTACAGCGGCAATTGTCGGCATGGGATTAGCCGATTCCGTAGCGCTGATAACCGACGGAAGATTTTCCGGCGGTACCAAAGGGCCTTGTATCGGCCATGTCTCACCGGAAGCAGCTTCCGGCGGCGCGATCGCGGTTCTAAAGGATGGGGATATAATAACTATCGATATCCCTAACCGGAAATTGGAAGTCAAGTTATCAAATCTTGAGATTAAAAAAAGGTTTAAAACCTGGAAAGCGGTGGAACCGAAAATTAAGACTGGTTATCTTTCCAGATATTCTAGATTAGTGAGCTCAGCGGATAAGGGAGCGATTTTAATTTAAAAGTAAAAATATGATTATAAATGGCGCGCAGATTTTAATCGAATGTTTGAAACGCGAAGGCGTGGAGGTCATGTTCGGCTATCCCGGCGGCCAGGTCCTGCCTTTATTTGATAAAATTTATGATTCCGATATAAGATTTATTCTTACCCGTCATGAACAGGGCGCTGCCCATGCTGCAGACGGCTATGCCCGGGCAACCGGCAAGCCTGGTGTTTGTATTTCTACTTCAGGGCCGGGGGCAACGAATCTTGTCACCGGAATTGCCACGGCTTATATGGATTCCATTCCGATGATCGCAATATCCGGCCAGGTAAAGACTACGCTTATTGGAAACGATGCCTTTCAGGAAGCCGACGTTACCGGAATTACACGGCCGATAACCAAACATAATTATTTGGTGAAGGATGCCAAGGATGTGGCAAGAATTGTCCGCGAGGCATTTCATATTGCCACGACCGGCAGGCCCGGCCCGGTGTTGATCGATCTGCCCAGCGACGTGCAGCTGCAGGAAACGGAGTTTATCTGGCCGGAGGAAGTAAATATCCGCAGTTATAAGCCGACATATTTCGGCCATCCCGGACAGATCAAGAAGGCGGTTAAGTTGATAACGCAGGCGAAAAAGCCGATTCTCTATATCGGCGGCGGTGTGATCACCTCCGGAGCGCACGCAGAGTTAAGAGAGCTGGCAGAAAAGATCCAGGCTCCCGTTACCTGGACGTTGATGGGGATCGGCGCATTTCCTGCAACCCATAAACTTTCCCTGGGGATGCTGGGGATGCACGGCACTGCCTATGCCAATCATAGTATCATGGATTCGGATTTGATCATTGCCGTAGGCAGCCGCTTTGATGACCGTGTGACCGGAAGGCTCGACGCCTTTGCGCCAAACGCAAAGGTCATTCATATTGATATAGATCCATCTTCTATCAGTAAAAATGTGAATGTAGATATCCCCATTGTCGGAGATGCCAAGAATGTCCTTGGGCAGATATTGGAAGAAATTAAAAAAGTGCCGGATACTGCATCGTGGTTGAAGGCAGTTGCCGAGCTTAAAAGAAAACATCCCTTAAGATATTACGAAAAAGAAAAGATCGCGCCCCAGTATGTCGTCGAACAGATAGATGAAATAACCCGCGGCGAGGCGATAATTACCACAGAGGTCGGCCAGAATCAAATGTGGGCAGCGCAGTGGTATAAATATATGCATCCTCGCAGCTTTATCTCTTCCGGCGGCCTCGGCACGATGGGATTTGGATTTCCCGCGGCAATGGGGGCCAAGCTCGGTTGTCCGGAAAAAATAGTCATTGATATTGCCGGCGACGGTTCGATCCAGATGAATATACAGGAACTGGCTACTTGCGTGTGTAATAAAATACACGTAAAGGTCGCGATATTGAATAATAGTTATTTAGGTATGGTCAGGCAATGGCAGGAGCTGTTCTACAAAAAGCGCTATTCGCAAGTCTGCATAACCAGCCCGGATTTCGTCAAGCTCGCGGAAAGTTACGGCGCCGTAGGCATCCGTATTACCAAAAAAGAAGAAGTCAGGCCGGCGATTGAAAAAGCGCTTGCTACGGATAACGTGGTATTTATGGATTTCCATATCGAACCGGAAGAGAATGTATTCCCCATGGTTCCGGCAGGAGAGGCAATCAACCGCTTGATCGTCGGAGGATTAGCTTAAGATGAAGCATATAATTTCAGTTTTAGTGGAAAACAAACCGGGCGTACTTGCGCGCGTGGCAGGGTTGTTCAGCGCGCGGGGGTATAATATTGCTTCGCTTGCAGTTTCCGAGACGCTTGAGCCGGAAATTTCCAATATGACCATTGTTGTGCAGGCAGAGGATGAAAAGATCCTCGAGCAGATAAAAAAGCAGCTTAATAAATTGATCGACGTAATAACGATTACGGATTTCACCAAGAAGGAGCACGTGGAAAGGGAACTTATCCTGGCCAAGGTGGATTATTCAGCGAAGAACAAAGCAAAGTTGGACAATGTTATCGGAAAATATGTTGCCAAGATCGCGCAGCGTAAAGCTGATACGGCAATTATTGAAATCGTCGGCGAACAGGTGCAGATCAAGCAAATACTTGAGGAATTGGGGCAGTTCGGGATAAAGGAATTGATCAGGACCGGCAAGATCGCCATGACATTTTAAGAGAGGAAAAATGATAAAGATCTATTATGATAAGGATGCGGATTTAAATTTACTTAAAGGCAAAACCATCGCGATCATCGGTTATGGCATTCAGGGCCGCGGCCAGTCATTGTGCCTGCGCGATTCCGGATGCAGTGTGATTGTTTCGGAAATGCTGGGGACTGCCAATTACGAACAGGCAAAGAAAGACGGTTTTAGCCCGGTGGCTGCCAGCGAGGCAGCGCAAAAGGCAGACATCATCCAGATCCTCACGCAGGATCATGTTCAGGCAAAGGTGTACAAAGAAGCAATCGAGCCTTATTTAAAAAAGGGCAAGGCCTTGTGTTTTTCTCACGGATTCAACATCCATTTTAAACAGATTATCCCTCCTAAAGATGTGGATGTGTTTATGATCGCGCCCAAAGGGCCGGGGGCTTTAGTGAGAAAGATGTACGAGGAAGGTAAAGGGGTGCCTTCGTTGGTTGCGGTGTATCAAAATGCCAGCGGGAAAGCGCTTGAAATAGCCCTTGCCTACGCAAAAGGGCTGAAGGCTACCACTGCCGGCGTAATTGAAACGAATTTTGAAGAAGAGACAGAGACGGATTTGTTCGGCGAGCAGGCAGTGCTTTGCGGCGGAGTGAGCGAATTGATCACCGCCGGATTTGATACGCTGGTGGCTGCCGGTTATCAGCCGGAGATCGCTTATTTTGAGGTTCTCCACGAGTTAAAACTGATTACAGACTTAATTCAGGAAAGAGGGATTTCCGGGATGCGCCGGGGAGTTTCCAATACTGCCTGTTACGGTGATCTTACGCGCGGTAAGAGAATAATCACTAAAGAAACCCGCAAGGAAATGAAGAAGATGTTGAAAGAAATCCAGTCGGGTAAATTTGCCAAGGAATGGATCAAGGAAAACCAGATCGGCAGGCCGAATTTTAACAAATTGCTTGAGGCCGGCGATAAGCATTTGATCGAGCAAGTCGGGAAGCAGTTGAGATCAATGATGCCGTGGATAAAAAAATAATAACGTGGAAAAAATAATTATATTTGATACGACACTTCGCGACGGGGAGCAGGCGCCGGGCGCTTCAATGAACAGCTTTCAGAAAATGGAAGTCGCTACCCAACTGGAAAAGCTGGGAGTTGATATCATTGAGGCAGGGTTTCCTATCGCCTCGCCAGATGATTTTGTCGCCGTAAGCGCGATCGCAAAAAATATTAAGCGCAGCGCTGTTTGCGCCCTTGCCCGCTGCATCTATAAAGACATTGAACGCGCCGGTGAATCGGTAAAAAAAGCCAAACGCCCGCGCATCCACCTCTTTCTTGCTACCTCCAAGATACACCTAAAGTACAAATTTAAGAAAGCGGAAGATGAAATAGTCTCGATCGCCAGGGATTCTATCAGGCAGGCAAGAAAATTTTGTTCCGATATCGAATTTTCCCCGGAAGATGCCACCCGCACAGAGAAAGACTTCTTGTTTCGCATGGTTGAGATGGCCATTAGTGAAGGAGCAGCCACGATCAATATTCCCGATACCGTCGGCTACAGCTATCCGCAGGAGGTATTTTCCCTGATTACAGATATCAGGAACAACGTCCCGAATATAGACAAGGCAGTTATCGCCATCCATTGCCATAATGATCTGGGCCTTGCTACGGCCAATTCTCTATCTGCGATTTTGGCAGGTGCGCGCCAAGTACATTGCACAATTAATGGGATCGGCGAGCGGGCGGGAAATGCCTCGCTGGAAGAAATAGTCATGGCAATGAAAACCCGTAAGGATGTCTTTGGCGATTTTTACACCGATATCGATACAAAAGAGATCTACCGCACTTCCCGGCTTGTGAGCAAGCTTACTGATTTCGTTGTGCCTCCTAACAAGGCAATTGTCGGCAGGAATGCCTTTGCCCATGAGTCCGGTATCCATCAGGACGCGGTATTGAAGAAAAGGATCACTTATGAAATCATGGATCCCCGTGATGTGGGAATTTCGGAAAGCTCTTTAGTCTTGGGTAAGCACTCCGGCAGGCACGCATTCCGGCAAAGGTTAAAGAACCTGGGGTTCCATCTGGATGAGCAAAGGCTCAATAAAGCCTTCCAGAGGTTTAAGGAAGTTGCCGATAGAAAAAAAGAGATATTCGACGATGATTTAAGGATAATCGTCGAAGACGAAATAAGAGTAGTCAAGCCATTGTGGCAGTTACTCAGTTTTGAAGTTTCTTCCGGCACGCAGGTCAAGCCTGAAGCAAAAGTTATGCTGAAGAAGAGAGCCAAGACTCTTTGCGGTGTGTCTTCCGGGGACGGCCCGGTGGATGCGTGTTTTAAGGCGATCGATAAAATAACCAACCTGAAAGTTAAGCTGGAAGATTTTCGTTTGGAAGCCGTGACTTCCGGCAAAGACGCGCTTGGGCACGCCAGCCTTAAACTAAAAAATAAAGGTATTACCGCCGCCGGCCGCGGTTCAAGCACAGACATCATCGAGGCAGCAATAAGGGCCTACGTTGACGCCCTGAATAAATTAGAAACCAGATGACCCCCTTCAAAAAAATCTACGGTTTGATCGGGCATCCTGTAAGTCACAGCCTTTCGCCGCTAATGCATAATGCGGCCTTTTCTCACCTTAAGATTAACGCAGAATATAAACTTTTTCCTTTGAAAGAGGGAGAGCTGGAAGCGTTTTTAAAGGGGTTAAGCCGGAATAATATTTTCGGTTTGAATGTTACCGTACCCTATAAGGAAAAGGTCATTCCCTTTCTGGATAATATTTCTTATGAGGCAAAATTGATCGCAGCAGTAAATACGATCAAGGCGGTTTCCGGAAAAATAGAAGGGTTTAATACCGACGGAAGCGGCTTTTTAAAACACCTCACCGAAGACATAGGCTTTAATCCGGAAGGCAGGAATATCGCCGTTATCGGCGCCGGAGGCGCTTCCCGGGCCGTAACGGTTTATCTAAGCAAGGCTATTTCAAAATCGATATCTATTTACGATATAGACAAAAATAAGTTGTCTTCTCTGGCAAGTTACCTGAAGGCAAACTTTAAGCAGACCGCTATACGGACGGCGTCGTCTCTTAAAGAACTCGCCATAGACAGTTGTGATCTATTGATCAATACTACGCCCGTCGGTATGAAGGAATCCGATCCCTGCCTGGTAGATGCAAAATCCATTCATAAAGGTATGTTGGTTTATGACTTGATTTATAACCCCGTAGAGACAAAACTGCTCAAGATGGCAAAAGATAAGGGTGCTAAGGTATCCAACGGCCTGGGTATGCTTTTATATCAGGGGATGATCGCTTTCGAGATCTGGACCGGTCAAAAGGCGCCTAAGGAGATCATGTTTAAGGCCCTAAGGGAGGGTTTACGGTGATTGAGAAAATTTTCGTTTTTTTCTTCGGTGCGGCTATCGGTAGTTTCCTTAACGTTTGTATTCACCGGATGCCTATCGAGGGTTATTCTTTGATCAGGCCGCGTTCGCATTGCCCTAACTGTAAAAAGCTGATCTTTTGGTATGACAATGTGCCTTTATTGAGTTATGTAATTTTGCGGGGGAGGTGCCGTTTCTGCCGTCAAAGGATACGTTTTCGTTATTTTGTCGTAGAATTATTGACTGCGGTAATGTTTTTGCTTCTCTACAGCCTTTTTGGGCCTTCCTATAATTTTTTCTTTTGCGCGCTATTTTTGTGCGGTTTGATTATTGCCACCTTTGTAGACATACAGCACAAGATTATACCCGACGAGATTTCTCTCGGCGGTATTCTAGCGGGGTTTATTTTAAGGACGGCTAGCGGTATCGGCATTTCTCCTTTAACCTTTAATCCCCGGCCGCTCCTGGATTCTTTGTTGGGCATTATTGTCGGAGGCGGCATTATCTTTCTTACGGGGTATCTCTTCGATCTTATTTATTTCAAACTGCTTAAACGGCCGGCGATCCAGGGTGAGACCCAATCTATGGGCGATGGCGACGTTAAGCTCCTGGCAATGATCGGCGCATTCCTGGGTTGGGAGCGGGCGATCCTGACATTTTTCATTGCCCCGTTTTTTGGGGCAGTAATCGGAGTGATCAATCTTATTGCAAAGAAGGACCACACCATACCTTACGGGCCGTTTTTATCTTTAGGCGCGGTTTTATCTTTATTCTGGGCTGGACAGATTATTGGCCTGTTTCTGCATTTGCGTTAACCGGCGTAACCCATTTTTAAGATTATGCTTACAATAAATTTCTTTATTTTTCCGCTCTTGGGTTTTCTCCTGGTCAGGGTTGCTACGGGCCTGCTTGAGAAGTTTTCCCGCAAGTATAATATTTTGAATATCAAGGGGATACCACATGTTGGCGGCATAGGCATGGGGGTTGCTTTCCTTGTTATCGGCCTTACGCTCATTTCTCTTTATCAAGTATCTGCGCACCTGGCCATCGGCATCATGTTCCCGTCCACGCTCATGCTTATTTTCGGTATAATTGACGATAAAAATGAATTATCCGTTTGGCAGAAACTATTCGTTCAGGCTATTGCCGTTAGCTTGCTGGTCGTTTTTGGCATTAGGACAAAAATAGCAAGTGCCGGTTTTATTTTAAATCTGGCAATAACCTTTATCTGGGTTATCGGCATTACTAACGCCTTTAATCATTTAGATATCATGGATGGCCTGGCA
>CAIRWO010000069.1 GCA_903882345.1 Candidatus Omnitrophota bacterium
AGGCATATTCGGCATTATCCGGCTCAAGGGCTACCAGCTTTTCAAAGAGGGGCATGGCCTTATCCAGGAGCCCTTTCCGGTTATATGAATACGCCAATGAGCGGGCGTATTCATAGTTATCCGGCTCAAGGGCTACCAGCTTTTCGAATAAGACCGCAGCCTTATCAAATAAAACCGTAGCCTTGTCGATAAATCCTCGCCGGTTGTAGAGATCCGCCAGTGAGTAGGCATATTCGGCATTATCCGGCTCAAGGGCTACCAGCTTTTCAAAGAGGGGCATGGCCTTATCCAGGAGCCCTTTCCGATGGTATAGATACGCCACGGGCCGGATATATTCGGGATTATCCGGCTCAAGGGCTACCAGCTTTTCAAAGAGGGGCATGGCCTTGTCAAAAAATCCATGGCTATTATAAATATCGGCAAGCTGTTTAACGACCGTCTTATCGGACGTAGCCCTGGAAAGCAGCGACCCGCAAAGCACATCGCATTCTTCCAGCTTGGCCTGAGCAGCATAGACCTTAGCTAGGCCGATGGCCACCGCTGTGTTATCAGGCAAGGTCTCTGCCGCAAGCTTGAATTCTTCTTCAGAGTGCTGATAATCCTTTAGGATAAAATATATGCAACCCAAATTATAATGTGCCCAGCCGTGGTTTCTGTTGCGTAAAATGATCTTTTCGCTTAAGCTCAGCGACTCTTCATACTTGCCTTCCTGCCGCAGCACATCGGCAAGGCCATACAAGGCGACTTCGTCATCAGCCATAATTGATAATGCCTTCCGGTAATAGCTCTTTGCTTTTTCCAGATCGTTCTTACTTCTATAGATTTGGCCGAGAAGATTCATGGCGTCCATATCTTCAGGCAGCAAACTGATATACCTCATAAGGATGGCTTCACCTGCTTCAGGATCTGCGAGCAGGCTCTCCCTGGTTTTATTTATTCTTAAATCTATGCCCATTGGGTTATGCATGTGTCGGGTTCCGGAGATTTCTTTTATATTCTTCAAAATCATCCAGGTCAAGGGACGCATCTATGGCAATATTGTTTGCCTGGCAGAATTCTATTACCTGATTATATCTTCTTTTTCTTACGCGGTATGTATTTGTATTATCAGTAGTCACCCAGTCTTCTCTGCCAAAGAAATAGTCGTATTTTTGAGGATCCTCACTAAGCGTAGAACCCGCAGGCATGCCGCAGATATTCAAACTGCATACCCTGTCTATATAAGAGATATTGGCTTTTAAATATTTCAGGGTCTCATTAAAATCATCTTCTGTTTCTCCCGGGTATCCCACGATGATCGCGATATGGTTATCTATGCCTGCCTCTTTCGAGGCCTTTAAAAAAGCGCTGGCTGCTTCTGCCGTATAACCTTTACCCATAAGGGATAAAACGTGGTTGGAAAAACTCTCCAGGCCAAGAGAAAATTGCGCGCAACCGGCTTTCTTTAATTTAGCGAACAACTTTTTATCAGTATCCGGCCTTACTTGTGCCTGCCCGTACCACTTGGCAATCAAGCCTTCTCCTATGATAAGATCGCAAAGCTTGTCTAAAAATATGGGGTTAGCGTTAAAAGAAAGGTCGTTTAACCTAAAACATCTATTATGATATTTTTTAACCTGCGTCTTCATCTCGTTAAATACGCCTTCCGGCTTGCGACAGCGGTAGGGGTTGGATAATACCCTGTCGCTGCAAAAGGTACAGTGCCTAGTACAGCCCTTACTAAAAATAAGCGGCAATGTAAAATCCGTGCTTAATGTCCCTTCCGTATATCTGGATAAATCGAATTCTTCGAAAGTTGGAAGAGGAAGGCTGTCCAAGTCCATAATTGTCCTACCTCTTATGCAAACCGTCCTGTCAAAAAGGTCGTCTTTCCAAACGCGCCAAGCCAGACGCGATAAAAAGGAAAGAGATTTTCCACCCTGTATCTTTTTCAGTAATCTACAAAGAGTCTCTTCGCCGTCTCCTGTTATTAAATAATCCGTAGATTTCCTGTCCAGATAATCCAATCTTGATTTCTTAAAGAAAGTTGCCGGGCCGCCTACGATTATAAGCGCATCCTTGGATCTATTTCTTATCCTCGGTAGAAGAAGATTCATAAACGCCAAAGACGGCAAGGTAGCCGAGAGACCAATTATGCGCCGGTTGAAAGAAAGTATTCTCTCGGCATATGCATCAAGCAGCTCTGAATATTTCTGCCCGGAGTTATTGTTGTACCACCAATGGTAATCTTCATTACCCCATCCTTTTCGGTTTCCGCTAAAAGTTGAATTATACATCTCTATATTAAGGTCAAAAACATCAACCTCAATACCCCTTGACTGAAGGTAGCTCGCCAAATATGCTATCCCCAACGGAGGGGTCCGGGGGTCCCACGGCGGAAGTTCAACTAGCAATATTCCTTCTCTCATTTTTTTAGATCCAGGCATCCCTGCACGGGGATCCCCAGCTCCGCACAGCGGTTCAGCATAGTCATGTATCTTTCTTTTCTTAATGCAGGCGTATTCACAAAATCACGGGTTGCCCAATCACTTCCGGGAGGGTAAAAAAGCCCATATTTCTCAAAATTATTTCTTAAGTCTGCCCCCAGAGATAGGCTGCACACATTCAAGCTGCCGATATTATCGATATACTTGGCGTTCCTTTTCAGCCCCTCCAAGGTCTCATTAAAATCATCTTCTGTTTCTCCCGGGTATCCCACAATGATCGCGATGTAATTATCTATGCCTGCCTCTTTCGAGGCCTTTAAAAAAGCGCTGGCTGCTTCTGCCGTATAACCTTTACCCATAAGGGATAAAACATGGTTGGAAAAACTCTCAACACCCAAAGACAATTGGCTACAGCCTGCTTTTTTCATTTTCAAAAACAAACTCTCATCCATATCTTGTTTTATTTGCGCCTGGCCGTACCAATGGATGTTAAGCCCTGC
>CAIRWO010000070.1 GCA_903882345.1 Candidatus Omnitrophota bacterium
CACAGGGATTCGAACCCCGGACCAAGTGATTATGAGTCACCTGCTCTGACCAGCTGAGCTATGGGCCCCGATAAGACATAGTCCAAGAATCCGTTTCTTAGTTAATTATAGAATATAAAGTATAACACAGCTTATAACTACTTGGCAAGAAAAAATTTAGGGATAAAACAGGGGCTAAAGAATATTAGGTAAACAAAATTGGGGACCTTCTATGTTCTAGAAATGTCCCCAATTTTTCTTACTAGCTAACACCTAAATTAATAGTCTCTCTGATGCGCGATGGTCATGTCCAGGAATGCGCGCAGCCTTCTTGAGCGCGTAGGATGGCGCAGTTTCTTTAAGGCCTTGGCCTCAATCTGGCGCACCCTTTCGCGGGTAACCTTAAACACGTTGCCCACTTCTTCCAACGTCCGCGGGCATCCGTCGCCCACGCCAAAACGCAGCACAAGGATTTTTCTCTCGCGTTCAGTAAGCGTGCTTAAGGCAGAGCCCATTTCTTCTTTGAGCATCGAACGCACCGTAGCATTGGCAGGTGAAACGGCCTTCTTGTCCTGAATAAAATCGCCAAAATGCGTATCGCCTTCGTCGCCGATCGGCATCTGCAGGGAAATCGGCTCTTGCGCGATTTTTAAAATCGACTTTACCTTATCCTGCGGCATGCGCATTTTATGAGCGATCTCTTCCGGTGTCGGCTCGCGGCCGTTTTGCTGGATAAAGATGCGCGAATATCGGATGATCTTGTTTATCGTCTCCGTCATATGCACAGGGATCCTGATCGTACGTGCCTGGTCGGCAATGGAACGGGTGATCGCCTGCCGGATCCACCAAGTGGCATAAGTGGAAAATTTGTATCCTCTCTTATATTCGAATTTCTCAACCGCCCGCATCAGCCCGATATTACCTTCCTGTATCAGGTCAAGGAAAGAGAGGCCGCGGTTGGTATATTTTTTGGCGATGCTGACTACGAGCCTCAGGTTCGCTTCCACCAGCCGTTTTTTCGTGCGGCTGAATTTCATATGCGTGGATTTGACGAGCTTCATCTGATCCTTGACCTGAGAATAAGGCTCGCCAAGGCGCTTGAGTAACTCCAGTTTTCGGCGACGGCTGGGTTTAGATTGACGCTTAATATAGTCCAATTCCCTTAATATACTGTTCAACCTATGCGCTGCCCCTTCAATCACGGAAGTAGTAAAATTGAACCGTAAAAGAAGCTCTAATGTTTTTGTTTGGCTGCGGGTATTCCTGATCCGGTAGTAGGTGCTTTTGACCCTCCTTAAGACATTGTTCTTAATTACCTTGATATCTTCCTTAAGGACCTCATCAAAATTCACCCTTTCTTCAAGGATATCGTTTGCCGCCCTCATTATCTCGTTTTGGACGAATTTTGTCGCCAGCGCCGCGCGCTTGAATTTGTCGTCGGTATCCTCGATTTTTTTCGCCAGTTCAATTTCATTTTCCCGTGAAAGCAGCGAGATTGAACCCATCTGCTTAAGATACATCTTCACCGGATCGTCCAGCGGCATAAAGCGTTCCGCAGCGGCGACACTCTCACTCATCGCCTCTTCTTTCAATGCCAATGCCTGCGCCTGCTTTTCCTGTGACTTTTCTTCGGCATTCTCCACTACCTCGATATCCTCGTTTCCCAAAAGCTCGAATATCTTATCGATATCTTCAGAGGAGGATATATCGTCCGACAGTAAATCGTTTACCTCGTCGTAAGTAAGGTAGCCTTTCTGCCTGCCGAGGGCAATGATCTTTTCGACATTCTTTTTGTTGAGTTCCTTCTTCTTCATCGCGTTTACCCCTTTTTTATTAAAAGATGGAATTCCTGCATGAGCATATCTAACCGCGCATCATCGCCTGAACGCTGCGCATCCCTGATCTGGTCATGCAGGTGCTGCTTCTTTGACTTTATTCTTTCGCTCTTCAGCCGCTGGATACAGTCACCGACAACTTTCTCTCTCTGTTCTTCGGTAATCTCCGGCATAAAAACCGATTCGCAGACGACCTGTAAAATATCGTCATCCCCGAAATGATTAATCAGCACACCCTTGTTTATATCCTTACCCTGACCGGATAGTTCGTACATCGTAGAAACGATTTTCGCGGTCAGTTTATCCTGAAAATCTTGCGGCTCAAGATGCTGCCTTACATGCTTGATCAGCTCGACTTCCTCCAACATCAGCTTGATCAACAATTTTTCCGTCGGGCTGACGTTTATCGGCTTCTTCGTCTGGGCATAATGGCCTTGCACCGGAAAAGCCGGCTTTGTATCTTTTAGCTTACCGATTTCCTGCAACAGGGCGTCTTCGTTAATGCTTAACTCGTCGGCAAGCTTCTTTAAATATTCTGACTTTAACACTGCGTGGGAAAATTTACTGATTGTCGGCAGCATCTCCGAAGATATCTTTGCCTTGCCTTCGATTTCTTTAGCGTTGTATTGCGATTTTAAAACTTTTAGCTTATAGTCAAAAAGGTTTTCCGCGTTTTTAACCTTGTCTTTAAAAACCACGATCCCGTGCTTACGGACAAATGAATCCGGATCAAAACCTTCGGGCAACGGCGCTACCCTGACGCTGAATCCCTCTTCAATAAGCATATCCAGCGCGCGTAAAGTCGCCATCTGGCCGGCAGAGTCGCCGTCATAGACCATGACGATATTATGGGTATAGCGCTTTAAGAGCCGGATCTGCTCCTCGGTAAGCGCAGTGCCTGAGGAAGCGACAATATTACAGAGGCCTTCTTGATAGGGAATGATAAAATCCAGATACCCTTCAACGACCACCGCAAAATCTTCCTGCCGGATCGCGTCTTTGGCAAAATTCAGGCCGAAGAGGCATTTACCCTTGGTGTAAACGGGCGTTTCCGGTGAATTCACATACTTGGGCAGGGAATTGTCCAAGACGCGGGCGCCGAAACCCGCGACTTTTGCTTTTATATCAAAAATGGGGAAAATTATCCGGTTGCGGAAACGATCATAATAACCGCCTCCCTCTTTGGCGAGGACCAACCCGGCTTTTTCCATCAGGGATAAGGCTGAGTTTTTTGCCCTGAGATAATTGATCAAACCATCCCATTTATCCAGGGAAAGCCCCAGCCGGAATAATTTTGCCGTCTCTTCTTTTATGCCGCGGCCAATAAGATACTTCCTTGCCGCGCTAGCAGCCGGTGTGTAGAGGTTATTTTCATAGAACAACGCCGCCAGTTCGTTTATTTTATAAAGCTGGCTGGAAATACTTACGCCGGTATTTGAGCTGTCGTGAACTTCCGGTAAGATCACTCCGGTTTTTCTTGCCAGCAGTTCTACGCTCTCAGGGAATTCCAGGCGTTCATGACGCATCAAAAACTTAAAGGCGTTACCCGATTCTCCGCAGCCAAAACAATGATAGATCTGCCGGTCAGGCGAAACCATAAACGAAGGCGTCTTCTCATGGTGAAAAGGACAATTCGCCTTAAAGTTCCTGCCTGCCCGCTTAAGGGGTATATAGCCGGAAATCACTTCTACGATATCCACCCGGCTCAAAATATCTTCTAATATATTTTCTGGAATAAGACCAGGCATGCTTAGCCATCTGCGAATTAACCCCGTAGCTATTTTTGTACAAGCGCGGGGTTCAAAAATACAGGTTCACTAATAAGAATAAGCGTTTAAACAGAACGTAGTATTTTTTCAAAAATAGCTACGGGGTAAGTTCGACCTTATAACTTATGTCGCTCCTTGAGCTCCATAAGTTATGGCCTCACTTAATTTCTCTCGAACCGCGTGAACCCCGAACAGCCAACAACGGAAATTTTCTCTTTTTTTTCGATCCTGTCCAAGAGAAGGTTAAGACCCAGGGTATCGGAAGAGATATGCCCGGCAACCACGACATTAAGGTTGGCGTCCCTGACCTTCCGGAAATGTTCCTCGCTTAAATGCATTGAGACCAGGGTCCTGACGCCCGCCTTATAGAGTTTGTCAAACGCTTCCTTCGGGCCTTCGGTGCCGCCGGTCATCTCGACAAAAATTTTGCCTACCGGCCGGTTGGGATTACCCAAAATGACCCGCGGCCCGGTTAATTGCTCCCGGGCGTATTTATATTCCGGAAGATCGATCAATATGTCAATTATATCTCCAACCTTCCGGGGTTTCTTTTCGCGCATCAATTTTTCAATAAAAGATGCCGCGTGGTTATCCGCGGGAGTATGCGCGCACATAAAAGGTATATTTAACAGCCTTGCAGCATCAACTGAACGCATATGGTTGTTAGGCAGGAGTTTTCTTTCTACTTCGCGCTTGCGTTTAGCCAAAAGCTCTTCGGAAAGCTTGCGGCTTAAACCTGCCCTTACGAATAAATCTACCTGCAGCTGCATTACTTCGTATAACGCTGCCCAGGCCTTGCCTTCCGGGTGATGTGCCAATACCAGGTCAAGGCCGCTTTCCCGGCGTATTATATTTGCCAGTAAAAGCTCCCCAACTTCTATATCGATCCCGACAAGGATCCGTTTTACTTCGGTATCCGGTTGGCCGTAAAGTATGGCCGTATCGGCATATGCAGCTATCTTAATCTTGCGGGGGTCTAATTCACTGCCGAATTTTACCACACTGCCGTAGAAATCAGCTAACTTCATTATTACTTTCTAAAATAATCCCCTTGGACTTCCGTAACAACATTATTAAACTTCTCACCTGCCGCGAATTTATTCATAAAACCATTCCAGAGCTTCTCGTAAGTGGAAACGCTGACGTTAAATACCCGCTGGCCGATGTAGGAATCCTTGGCGCTGTCGCTTATATAGCCGATACTGCAAATAAACATGAGAAAAACCAATAAACTCGCGGCAATAACCGCCCTGCCTAAGCCGATGAGGAACCCGCCCCATTTACTTAATGCCGGTACGGCCTCCATCTTTATAAAATGACAGACAATATTACGCAAAAACACAAAAAAGAGGTAAACGACAACCACCAAGCCGACGCAGGTCAAGAAATCCATAAATTCCACAGGAAAACTCTGTTCTTCAGGCACGTGCCTGATAATACGGTCGGAGATAATTGTAAAATAATGGAAAGCTGCGTAAATGGAAAAAACGGTTCCCAGGAATTTAAATAATTCCACAACGAAACCGTTTTTTACAGAGACGTAACTTATTCTCAATAAAAGAAATACGATAACAACATCCACCCAGTTAAATTGCTTTAAAATCTCCAAAACCATATACCTTCTCCGGCTTATCCTGCTTTAAATTCGTAAAAGTATAACATATTATAGGAAGATTGTCAAGGAAAGCGCTTTCTTCTTTTCTTTTAGAAATTAACGCTCATGCCGTCATAAGCAGCTATAACCTCTATCCCCAGCCTCCGGGTTAATTCTTCGGCCTGAATATGGGGTTTTGCTTCCAGCATCGTCATCCCAAAATGCGTAAGGATGGCCTTTTTAGGGCTTACCGCTTTGATTATTTCTTCGGCTTCCGGAAGCGAAAGGTGGGCGATTTCCGGCCACGGTTTAAAGAAAACCACACTGATGATCAATATATCGGCCCGATAAAAGTCAGAAAGGCCGCTGAAATATTTTGTATCCGTAAGAAGGGAAACGGCGGTCTTTCCGATTTTGAATTTCAGGCCGTAGGTCATGCAGGGATGTATATGCTCCATTGAGGTATGGAAAGCAAAATCTTTTATCCTGTAATCGCTGTCTGCCTTTAATATTTCAATCTTTTCCGGGAATTTCCTCAGGTATTTTAGGATTACCGGGTCGCCCATCAAGGCGTCTTGGGGGCAAAAGACAACGCCCCTTTTCTTGAAACCGCCTTCGGTCATTGCTTCGATGATTACGTTAATATCGCCGGAATGATCAAGATGCCGATGGGTAAGGATAATCCCATCCAGCGTCGAGGGGTCTAATTTCGGCCGGCTACCCGCGCAGCGGACAAGGCTGCCCGGCCCCGGATCAACCAATACATTGCTGCCTGCCGAAGATATCCAGATGCCGCCGGAAGCGCGCAGCTGTTTGATCATCACAAACCGCGCTCCGGCAGTGCCGAGGAATTTAATAAAATCTGCAGATTTGGCTTTTTTTATTCCAACCATATTTTTTTAAGTTCCTCATTAATCTTGGCGACCTGGCTGAAATATAATTCCGGCTTTATGTCTTCTTTCTCCCGGCGTTTATCATTGGGGGAGCGGCCGATAAATTCTTCCACGCTCATTGTCTTTACCCCGCAGCATTTGACAAAAACAACGATCTCTTTATCGTCGGAGACAACAACGGTATTCTTCTTATCTTGTGATCTTTCGATTATCCTTTTTATCTGATCGTCGGCGCTGGAATCTTCTGAAAAGATAACGTTGATACGGCTGTCCGAAGCCTGGAGGCGGGAATCAGAAAGATAGCCGTCAAAGACAATGGTTACTTTATTCTTTAAGCTTCCGCAAAGATTTTTTGATGTTATTAACTCGACCAGCGAAACCGGAGAACCCCTTGTCTTTCTACTGGAGCGGGGAAACAGGCGGTGATTTATGATGTTGTACCCGTCGATGACGTATTGTAAAGACATAAATGATCCCTCCAAGGCTTCCGCATATCAGAATGAAGGAAAAGTTTAAAAGCGACATCGCAAAAGCCAGATCCTTACATACCCCAGCCTTAGCAAAGAAGTATATTGTGCTGGCATCGCGCAGGCCGAGGCCACCGATAGAAATCGGCAGCAGCGTAATCGCACCGATAACCGGCATGAATACAAAAAAATAAGCAATATTTATTTTAATCCCCAAAGACAGGCCGAGCAGATAAAAAGACAGCGGCGCGGTAAGCTGGACAAGCAGCGATAAACCAAGGTTATTAAAAATCACTTTTTTGTCCCTGCTAAAAAGGTGAATTTCCTGATGCAGGCCGGTGATTGTTTCCCTTATCTTTACTGAGCCCGGGGAATCCAGGAACCGGTTTACCTTTGAATAAATATACTTATTAAAAAGTACAAGCAGGATAACGACTAACAAGACGAGTATTATAAATACGGGAATAAGCACTGATACGTCCTCTACAAATCTCCAGCCAAACATGACCGCAAGCAAGGCAAGTATGACCAGGCCGATGTAACCGCTTAAACGGTCCAAAAGCACAGTGGCGACAACTTCTTTAGGTTTTTTGGTATGCGACCCCAGATCAATGCTGCGCACAAGGTCTCCACCGATAGTCGAAGGTAGGAATAGATTAAAAAATATGCCTCCGGCAAAAGATATG
>CAIRWO010000071.1 GCA_903882345.1 Candidatus Omnitrophota bacterium
GCCTTTGCCCATGACAAACGTTTTGAAACTTATATTACTACCAGCGGTTATGGTTTAAACGCTGATATGATTAAAAATTTAGTAAATGCCGGTATTGATGAGATAGCCTTTTCTTTAGAAACCTTAAATGCCAAAAAGCACGATTCTTTAAGAGGCACGGATGGTTTATTTGAAACTATAATTTCCAGCATAGACCAGATAAAGCAGTTATCACCCCGGGTCAGAATTGGTTTAAACACTATTATCATGGCTGAGAATTTAGATGATCTTCCTGCGCTTACCAGGTGGGTAGTGGATAATCCCAGGTTAAATTTTATTGGATTTCAAGTCATTACTCAACCGCAAAATACGCCTGCAGATGCTGATTGGTTTAATAAAGGTGCCTTTGCAAATCTTTGGCCATCCGATTTTAAAAAAACAAATGATATTTTAGACGAGCTGATAGCCATAAAAAAAGAAAGTGAAAAACAGCAGAAATATAAAATAGGCACATTGATACTTCAGTTTGAAGCGTTTAAAGCGTATTTTCGTAACCCGAACAGTTTCGTTAAAGAGGTAAGGTGTAATATCTACAAAAAACCGCTTAGTATAAATCCGTATGGTGGAATAGAATTTTGCCGGGAAACCGGTTCCGTAGGTAACATACGGAAAGATAACTTAAGGGAACTATGGAATGGCAAAAGAAAAGATTGGGTAGAAGCTATTTCGCGGTGTAAAACCTGCTGTCCTAAGCTATTAAATGCTTATTTTGACGATGCGCCGGTAGATGGGGACCTGCTTATAAAAACATAATTCATCTTTTATCCTTTTTAAGCCCTATCCAATCGCTAAACTTCAATAATTTTGCCGTCTGCGTCAAGGATATCTCCTTAAAGGCTGTCTTTAAGACATACCTAAACCTAAAATAAAACTTTCGGAAAGCCACCTTACGATAAAAACTGACTTGTTCTGCGCTGATTGTAGGGAGCTCCAGGATAGAGCTGCCTCCAAAATCATATTCCGGCCACCTCTTGGCGATAATCCAGCCGTTCTTTTCCGCCATCTTTCCTAATCCAGTTTTAGGATAAGGGATCGCGCAATATGCCTGCATATAATCCAGCCCTGTCTTTAGCATAGAGCTTATGGTATTCTCCGCTGTTTCCTTGGTTTCCCCGGGCAGTCCGAAAATAAAATGACCCATAACCTTAATGCCGTGCCTGTGGCATAATTCTACTGCCTTAGGGACATCGGAAACGCTGGTTGCCTTTTTGGCTGCGTCCAGTATGGCCTGATTGAAGCTTTCAATGCCTAAACCCAGCAAATAGCAGCCTGCTTCCTTCATGGCAGCCAATAATTCATCATCCAGTAAATCAACGCGCGTGCTCGCAGCCCAATGAATATTAAACCTATGTTCATTAATCGCGCGGCACAACTCAAGCACGTAACTTCTGTCAATGGTAAAGACCTCTTCCCAGAAAAGAAATTCTCTTATGCCGTAGCGCTCGATGCACTGGGTAATTTCTTCTATGACATACCCCACGGAGTGTTTGCGCGCTTTGACACCCGAATAAATATTGGCAACGCAGAAGAAGCATTGATAAGGGCAGCCCCTGCCTGTATTCACAAGCGTAAATGGCCGGTTATTGTGCGGAAGCTGGTAGCGGTTATTTTTGAACAGGTCCCTGTCAGGGTGAGGCAATTTATCAAGGTCATCAAGCATCTCTCTTTTTTCGTTCACAACCGGCTTGCCGTCTTGCCAAAACGCCAATCCTTTTACCCGTGCGTAATCAGTCTTTGCGTTTTCTAAATGTGCCAGCAGTTCGCGGAAGGTCTCCTCAGGCTCGCCGATAATGCAGAAATCAAGAAAAGGGCAGTCCTCCACCCCTTGTTTTTCCAAAATGCTGAAATACATCCCAAAGGCTAAAATTTTGGCATACGGCAAAGCCAGCTTTAACTCTCTGGCCACGGACATGTCTTCTTCGATAGAAGGAAATCCCGTG
The DNA here is from genome assembly GCA_903882345.1 of Candidatus Omnitrophota bacterium. Lineage (GTDB taxonomy): Bacteria > Omnitrophota > Gorgyraeia > Gygaellales > Profunditerraquicolaceae > CAIRWO01. Next base: position 1,980 of record CAIRWO010000071.1, read on the forward strand.
CTAATCACGATAAGGTCAGGGCGGAAGGCTATTACATTTTCAATGAGCTGCCCGAGTTTTAAATTTTCTATGTTGCCGTCCAGGAGAAAAACCTCGGCCTTGGGCTTGGCGATAGCAGCCAGTATCCCTAGGCTTATCGGCGGCCATTGCGTCACCCAGGAAGAAGCTTTTTGCATGCACCTGCCTTCTCTGATGTATTTATCTTTCGTCGCTATCCCCGGATTGAGAAAATATACTCTCATGTATACATGTATAAGGGGTATGCTACGCCTTTTCCCTATCGTTGTTACGCTTATCTTTTACGTAGTTGCTTCTTTCCATGCTCTTGGCGTAAGATTTTAATTCTGCACCGATTTCGCCGACTTGGGCGACGTGTTCGATCTTGCGGGTCTCATTAGATACAACACCGATGGAGATGGATAAAAGGGGCACGTTCTGCTCTTTGCCCTGGCGGTCGTGAGCAACGATGTAGCCTTTTTTCCTGTCGGTCTCGTTATAAAAAGTGGGCGAAGTCTTTTCGAATTCCTCGATTACTTTTTTACAAAGGTCGTCTGTCCTGTCGGGGGTAGTGACGATCACGAAATCATCGCCGCCGATGTGGCCGATAAAATCATCGGCGCTGCCGACTTCCTGTGTCGTGCGGATTAAAATACGCGCGGTTTCGCGGATGACGTCATCGCCGTGTTCAAAGCCGTAGGTATCGTTATAGGCCTTGAATTTATCAAGGTCGAGGTAGCAGACGGAAAACAGGGCCTTGCTTTCCAGCCGCCGCGATAATTCATTTAAGATAGAGACATTGCCCGGCAGCCGCGTTAAGGGGTTTGCCTCCAGGTCCCGCTCCGTCCGGCGCAAGATCATCCTTATCCTTGCCAGCAGTTCTTTGGGTTCGAACGGTTTTACAATGTAGTCGTCGGCACCCGCGTCTATGCCGTCGATTCTATCACTGACCTCGCCTTTACCCGTGACCATAATTACCGGCAAATGCCTTAAGAGAAGATCTCTTTTAACCAGCCGGCAGACCTGACGGCCGTCGAGCTTGGGCATTTTATAGTCCAATAATACCAGGTTTAACGGCTTGGCATTAATGATTTTTAAGGCCTCCTCACCGTCTCCTGCTTCGATGACTTCGTAATTTTCTTCGGCAAGCGTCAGTTTTAATACATCCCTGATGTCGGGGTCGTCGTCAGCTATGAGAATTTTTACTGCCATAATATCACCTTATGCCTGTTCTTTCTGCTGCAGGGTAAAGCTGAAGGTCGAACCGGATCCGACTTTACTGGTTACCCATATTTTTCCGCCGTGCGCTTCCACGATGTGTTTTACCAGGGACAGCCCAAGTCCGGTGCCTTTTACCTGGTCGTTGATCGCGTTTTCTACGCGGTAAAATTCTTCGAATATCCTTTCCTTCGCGTCGTCGGGTATGCCGCAGCCGGTATCGGAAATATTTACCTGTATAAGATTATCGATTTTGTTAGCAGAGATCGTAATTTTACCGTCGGGAGGAGTAAATTTCATCGCGTTGCCGATAAGGTTAATGAACACGCGTTTGATCTGGCCGGGGTCTGCGCCGACGATGAAGGCACCCCTTTCTATAACACAAGACAGTTGTACCTGTTTTTCTTTTGCCTGCACCCCGAAGAAATCCAGCATGTCCGCGGCAATATCTCCCAGGTCAAGAGGTTCGCTCTTCATAATTACCTTGCCTGATTCAATGCGCGAGATATCCAGAAGGTCGTTGACGAGGCTGGTCAGTTCATCGGAGTGGCGGTTTATTTTATCCAGCCGCAGCCGGGCCTCTTCGGGTAATTGCCCGAGCTTGCCGGCCAGGATTATCGAGGCATAACCTTTAATCGATGTAAGCGGGGTGCGTAATTCATGAGA
>CAIRWO010000072.1 GCA_903882345.1 Candidatus Omnitrophota bacterium
CCGTCTTTTAAGGTTACCTCAAAGGTGGCATCGGCGTATTTTGCATTTTTCATATCCAAATACGCGCCGTTATTGGCAATGGCGAAGTTATCCTTTCCCAGGAAGAGATCGCCCAAGCCGATCCTTAAAAGAGGAGTAATAAATGTAGAGAAGACCATCCCGCCCAACTCTCCGATAATTCCGGCAATAGTTTCATCCATGCCGGCATCCTTTAAAGCTTTCTTTATCTCTTCTGTAGCCAGGAGTTTTCCTGTGCCAATCGCCAGGTCTTCTACCAAGGTTAATGCCGCATAGCCGAACTGGCCGGCTACGCCATAAAGCACATATGCGCTCGAGGCCTTCTGCAAGGAAGTCAGCATTACCCCCAGCCAGCCTACGGATTCGCTAAGCGCAATGCTGCATGCCGTTTTCTCCGCTGCTGTGCTGGCTGTTTTAATGAATTCTTCGGCAGCCTTCTTAGCGATTTGCTTAGCAGCTACTTTGCCAAATTGTTTCTCGGCTTCTTTGGCAATTCCATCGAGTGTATTCTTAAGGGCATCTTTAAGACCATCTGCTGTAGCATTCGCGGCTGCTGTAGTGAGCTGTTGGACGCCGTCGTTTACAGCGGCCTCGGTAGCTGATGTGCCTGCATTCTCGATCATCCCGGTAACCACGCCTGCGGCTGCTGACGCGCCAATACCGACAAGCATTGACCAAAATTGGCCCTGGGTGATTCCTGTGTCCCAGCTGCCGATTTTAATCGTTTGGCCGTAGGTATTGTAGAAATTGTAAAACATAACCAGGCCGGTGAGGTCGCCTGCGGCAGAACCAACCGCGCCTCCTACAGGATCAATGGCGCAGCTGACTACCGTGACCGCGCCTGCCAATGCGCCGGAGCCAAAATTTTGAAGAGAATTAGCTGGGCCGTAGTTTCCATCGCGCGCCCAAGCCGGGTAACAGGTATTCAGCAAAAAAATGAGTGCCACTACGGCACTCAACCATTTCTTCTTTCTCAAAAAAGAAAAGGCAATAACTTCCCCCTTACCCCCATTTTCATTTCTGGATTGTGTCTTCATTTTTTTATCCGTGGCGCTCCCTGATGATTTATTAATTACAACCTAAGTATAGCATACTAATCTAAGTTTATTCAATACCACTACTTAATATTTAGGTAGCGCTTTCTTTGTAAAAGTTTTTATAAATTATTTATAATCTTTAATGCGCAAAATCACTGAAAAAATAGCTAAAAATAGGGAATATTTCAAATTGGACATTTATAAATCTAAATTCCAAATCAAATTTTTAGTTTCGCCATTACAATTCTGACATTTGATATTGTTTGTAATTATTATTGACATTCTCGTATTTTATGCTATTTTAAAACTACGATGAAAGCTATTGCTCGCTTAGAAAATATAATTACCCAGCTGGAAGACTCTAAGATCCCCTTCCTATATTATATTCTGATTTTTATTTCTTCCTTAACCCTGCGTAACTTCTTAGAGATATTCTCCGATACTGCCAGGGTCCCTTTTAGGCTATTCCCGGAAACCAGCAACATTTTTTTTGCCGCTAGCTACAGCATCGCTATTTCCTTCACCCACTATTATGTTTTCTGGCTTTTTACCTTTCTTGCCCTAGCGATATTTTTTTCTTTGCTTACAAAGACGAATATCATTGTGATACTAAAAACATCATTTTCCTTCTCTTTGATTATTACCATCACCCCCTTGTTTGATTTATTGATTACTAAAGGAAAGGGCTGGGAAATCGCCTATGCCCATCCGAAAAGTATCTTTGAATTATTGCCGCTGCCTAAAATCCTCACCCCGGGTATGTGGGTTACGGCCTTAACTGCGGCGTTCTTGACATTTGTTTATTGTAAAATAAAGACGCATAAATGGACGCGGGGGTTATGGGGAGTAGCTATTTTATATTCCCTGCTCACCTTCTTATCTGCGCTGCCGGTAGTCATCAGGGCAAACCACCCCCTGCAGATAATCAGGGTCTTGCTGATAGCGATATTCTTTGAGCTTATTTTTATCTTGTTCCTGGTGAACAAAGTTCATTTCAAGGCTGTTTACAAAGACCTGCGCTGGCTTAGGGTGATCCATTACGCGTCTATGTTTTTCTTCGGCATCTTGATATCCAGGCACGCCTTGATGAAAAGTATAGGCGCTAACCTTCCTTCTTTCCTGCTTACGGTGATTGCCTTTATTTTAAGCTGGGTAGGGGCAACGATGCTAAACGACGTAGAGGATTATAAGATAGACCTACGGAGTAACCGGGACAGGGCGCTGGTGAATAATGTATTTTCCAAAAGCGAACTTATAAGCTGCTCTTTATGGCTATTCTTGGCGGCCGCCATCTTTGCTTTAGGCGTAAATTTTCAGACCTCTTTTTTTACCGTGCTGATTATCGGGAATTCCTGCCTTTATTCCCTGCCTCCCTTAAGGTTAAAGAGGGTCCCCATTTTCTCCAAACTGTTTATTGCTTTCAGTTCCCTTGCGCTGGTGATCTTGGGCTACCTTTTTGCCGGAGGAGAGATACTGCAATTCCCTCAGGTAGTCACATGGTATTTTATTATTTTCGTGACGCTGGCGATGAACCTCATTGACCTTAAAGACTTCGAGGGAGATAAGCAGGCAGGCATAAAGACGCTGCCGGTAATTTTCGGGGCCAGGAAGGCTAAAATCGCCACGGGAATTTTTCTTTTAACGGCTTATTGCGCTTTGGCGTTGGTGCTCCTGGACCTGCGCATCTTACTGCCTGCGGCGATACTTGGGGTAATTCAGGTTATACTGATTAACAGGAAGGCCTTTAGGGAAAAGTGGGTGCTCTTGACCCATCTTGCCGGCATGATCGCTTTGTTCTTCTATCTTAACTCTAGCTTTTGGCTGAAATAAACTAGCGCACCCGCAAACTGCGTAATACAGTATTGAATAGCTGCTCGTTTTTCGAAAAATCCTTTGCTTCGCTGGCGCAGGTAACGGTATAAATACGCTTGCCTTTTATCCAGACGGCGCTGATGATCTTTAATTTCAAGTCACCCATCCTACCCTCGAAAGACAGCCACTTGCCCGGTAAAAACCCCGCGTATATGTCTCCATCAAGGAGATTATCAAGTGCCGCCACCTTGCTGGTAAGCATATCTTTATTTAATTCAAAAAAAGTGCTTAATTTTATCTCTTGAGGCGGCTCCGTAACAACCACATTTATATTGTCCCGGAACTGCGCCTGTTTATTCTTTAAAGGGGCCCTCGCCATTACCACCGTATTTAAAGTACCTTCTTCTATCTCCCAGAAACGGGGGAATAATATGGAAAATTTATATTCCTGATTGTTATAGCGCTGCCATTGCCAACCGCAGCCGATAAGATAAAACAATGACAAG
>CAIRWO010000073.1 GCA_903882345.1 Candidatus Omnitrophota bacterium
CATCTTTTTCTTTTTTGCCTTATCTTTTGTAGCCATTAATTATGCTCCTTTATTTAGCCGCGGGTTTCTTTTCGTCGCTTGCCTTCTTGACGGCCGACATATTGCTGCGGCGCGGGCCTTTGCGTGTCCTGGCATTTGTCCGTGTGCGCTGGCCCCTTACAGGAAGGCCTTTTTTATGGCGCATACCCCGCCAGGAGCCGATGTCCATCAGCCGCTTGATATTTTGGGATATTTCGCGCCGAAGGTCACCTTCAACTTTATAATTGGCTTTCTGAATAATGCCGGTTATGTGCAGGATCTCTGCTTCCGTCAGGTCCTTTGCGCGCTTATCAGGGCTGACCCCTGCTTCTTTAAGGATCTGATTGGATAAAGGCCTGCCGACCCCGAATAAATATGTCAAGGCGATCTCGATTCTTTTTTCTTTGGGAATATCCACACCTAAAATTCTTGGCACGCTGTTCCTCCTATCCTTGCCGCTGTTTATGCTTGGGGTTAGCGCATAAAACCCTTACTATCCCCCGTCTTCTAATGATCTTACACTTATCGCAAATCTTTTTTACGGATGATTTTACTTTCATTTTTGTCCTCTATTTTACCCTGAACGTAATCCTGCCCCTGCTTAAATCGTAAGGAGAAAGCTCCAGTTTCACTTTGTCTCCCGGTAATATCCTGATGAAATTCATCCGCATCTTACCGGAAACATGGGCCAAGACGACATGCCCGTTTTCCAGCTCCACCCTGAACATCGCGTTGGGCAGCGCCTCGACGATCTTTCCTTCTGTTTCTATGAGTTCTTCTTTAGTCATCTATAAGAGTTAAAATTTCCGGCCCCTTTTCCGTCACAGCTACGGTATTTTCAAAATGCGCGGAAGGAAAGCCGTCCTTGGTAACCACGGTCCAGCCGTTTTCCAGAACTTCACATTCCCATCTGCCCAGATTTACCATTGGCTCTATGGCAAACACCATCCCGCTCTTTATCAGTTCGCATTGTTCGGGGTTGACAAAATTCGGTATCTCGGGTTCTTCATGCAGACGCGTACCGATGCCGTGACCGACAAACTGCCGCACCACCGAAAAACCGTTCTTCTCTACGCAATCCTGGATCGCGAAAGATATATCTTTGATCCGGTTTTCCGGACAAGCCTGCTTGATACCTTCAGAAAGAGCGCGCCGCGAAACTTCAATTAATTTATTTAGTTCCGGGGAGAGCTTCCCGATACCCACGGTAATTGCCGCGTCGGAAAAATACCCCTTATAATTTACGCCTAGATCGATGCTGATGATACTGCCTTCCTGGAGTTTCTTCTCGGAAGGTATTCCATGCACAACCTCTTCGTTAACGGATGTGCAAATATTTGCCGGAAAACCTTTATACCCCTTGAAGGCCGGCAGGGCGCCTTCTTGACGAACCAACTCCCCTGCCAAACGGTCAAGCTCGGCCGTCGAAATACCGGCCTTTATCTTATGCCTTAATCCCCGCATCACCCGGCTGAGTATCTTACCGGAGACCCGCATCATTTCCAGGTCTTTTTCAGACTTTAAGGGGATCATTCGAGTTATTTTACAAGGTCAATAATCTTATTTAAAACCGTTCCTGCTTCTTCGTCCGCGGAAACCTGTTGTAATTTATTTTTTTCCCGATAATGCTGGATCAGCAGCGCGGATTCTTTACGGTAGACATCCAGGCGTTTTTTTATTGTTTCCTCCCTGTCATCTATCCTTTGATAAAGTTGGCTTCCGCAATTATCGCAAAGCATATCTTTCTTCGGCGGCATATTCTTAATATGGTAATTCGCGTTACACCCCTCGCAGGCAAGCCGGCCGGAAAGCCGCTGGATAATTACCGCTTCACTGGTGTCTAAATTAATTACGTAATCTATATTAATGCCCTTCTGCTTAAATATCGCATCCAACGCTTCTGCCTGAGCTATATTACGTGGATATCCGTCTAAGATAAAGCCGTTTTTCGTATCCGGCTCATCAATGCGCCCGGCCACCATCCGGGTAACCAGCTCATCCGGCACCAAGAGGCCTTTGTTCATAAAATCTTTTGCCTGCCTGCCTAATTCTGTGTCGCCGGCCACATTCTGCCTTAAGATATCGCCCGTAGAGATATGCGCCAAACCCAGCCTTTTGGCCAGTGCCTTTGCCTGTGTGCCTTTTCCCGCGCCGGGAGGACCCATTAATATAATCCGCATCTTATTTTCTACCTTTAATTCGCCCGGCCTTGATAAACCCTTCGTAATGGTGCATCAATAAATGCGATTCGATCTGTTTGACGGTATCCAGCATTACCCCGACGATAATCAGCACACCCGTGCCACCGAAAAACGAAGCCACCAAGTATGGAACCTTCAGCCACGCCATGATGAAATCAGGGAATATCGCGATCACCGCGATGAATACTGCCCCGGCAAGGGTTATCCTGGTCATGATAAAATCCAGGTATTCGGCAGTGGTAACGCCCGGCCGTATCCCGGGAATAAAACCGCCGTATTTTTTCATATTTTCCGAAAGGTCTACCGGATTAAATACTATGGCGGTATAAAAATAACAAAAGAAAATGATCAGTAGCGTATAAAGAGAGGTATAAAGCAGGTGCCCTCTCATCAGGCTTTGCGCGAATCTCTGAAAAGCCGGATTCGGGATAAATGAAGCCATAGTCGCGGGAAATAGGATGATCGACTGGGCAAAGATTATCGCGATGACTCCCGATGTGTCTACCTTAAGGGGTATGTAGGTGCTCTGCCCGCCGTAGATCTTCCTGCCTACCACCCTGCGCGCGTACTGCACGGGGATCTTTCTCTGCCCCTGGGTGATCATGATTACCGCGAACACGACGCCGACAAGGAATGCCGCCATAATTACCAGCGTGAACGGCTGGATCTGCCTGCGTGACGGAGCAAAAGGCGAGATCAAAACAAACAATTGATGAAATGCCGAGGGGATCCTTGAGATAATACCTGCGGTGATCACCAGCGAGATGCCGTTTCCGATGCCTCTCTCCTGGATCTGCTCGCCCAGCCACATAATGAAGATCGTGCCGGTGGTAAGCGTAAGCACGGTCAGTATCCTGAATCCCCAGCCGGTCTGCATGACGATCCTCAAGCCTTCAAAGCGCGCAGGATTTTCCAGCCATAAGGCGATAAAATAAGACTGGATCACAGAAAGCAGGACCGTGCCGTAACGGGTAAATTGGTTTATTTTTTCATAACCGGCTTTCCCCTCTTTGGCCAGTTTCTCCAGGGCAGGGACTACTGCCGTCAGGAGCTGTAAAATGATCGAAGAGGAAATGTAAGGCATGATCCCCAAGGCAAATATGGTCAGCCTTTCCATTGCCCCGCCGGAAAACATATTGATTATGCCAAAGAGCGCCCCGCCTTGCGTTTTCGCAATGCGGTTAAAAAATTCTGCCAGTGCCGCGCCGTCAATACCGGGGGTCGGCACATAACAGCCGATACGGTATACCGTGATCAGCGCCAGCGTGACGATCAAACGTCTTTTTAAATCGGGGATTTTAAATGAATTAGTTAATGCACTAAGCATTCAACCCCTCAGATAAAACCTCGGATTTACCTCCGGCATTCTTGATCTTTTCCTGCGCCGATTTTGAAAAGGCATTGGCTTGTACGGTAACCGCGGCCTTGATCTGGCCGTCGCCAAGGATCTTCACGGGAAGCTTCCTGCTGGAAATCAAGCCGTTCTTTTCCAGGATTTCCGGATTTATCAACGTATCCTTTATTTTATTTAAGGCATCAAGATTTACAACCTGGAATTCCTTCCTAAACCTGTTTACGAACCCGCGCTTGGCGATCCTGCGTATTAAAGGAGACGTGCCGCCTTCAAAACCCGCATACATATGGCGGCCGGCGCGGGAAGTCTGGCCCTTGCTGCCGCGCGTAGATGTCTTTCCGTGCCCTGAGCTGGGGCCCCGGCCAAGAATCCTCTTTCTCTGATGCGCGCCTTTAGGCATCCTTAAATTATGCAGGCCGATTGTTTCTATTTTCGGTCCCTGCGTAAGAGGATGCTTTTTAACCTTACGCGCCACCTTTTCCTTAGGCTCAACCGGCACAACTTTATCTTTTTTTATTGCTTTAGTCTTAAGAATTCTTCTTTCCATAGATTAACTCTTTTGTTCTGCCTGCGTGGGCGCGACGGGTGCTGCTGTTTGTTCAGAGGTCTTTAAGTTCATCAGGCCGTCAACCGTAGCTTTGATTACATTTATCGGATTATTACTCTTAAGGCATTTGGTGAGGATATTCTTGATCCCGGCGGCTTCGCAAATCGCCCGCACAGGCCCTGCGGCAATTACGCCGGTTCCTTCGGATGCGGGTTTAAGTAAAACCTTTGCCGCGCCGAAGTGGCCGATAATCTCGTGAGGGATAGTGGAACCTTCCAAGGGAACCCTAAAAAGCGATTTTTTGGCTTTGGTCAGTGATTTTTTTATTGCCTCGGCAACCTCATTTGCCTTATCTAATGCGAATCCGACCCTGCCCTTTGTATCGCCGACGACAACCAGGGCGCTAAAATGAAGCTTCTTGCCGCCCTTAGTAACTTTGGTAACACGGTTGATATAAATAACCTTTTCGATCAATTCCGGCTGGTGTTCAATATTTAATTCGCGCATTTTAAAAAACCAATCCCCCTTTTCTTAGGCCTTCGGCAAAGGCTTTTACCCTGCCGTGATAAAGATAGCCGGCACGGTCGAAGACGATCTGGTTAAACCCTTTGGCCTTCACCTGCCTGGCAAATTCCTCGCCAAAAAACTCCGCGGCCTTGACATTACCCGCATAAGGAAATTTCGCCTTGATCGCTTTATCCTGCGTAGACATAGAAAATAGCGTCCGGCTTAGCGCGTCATCAACAACCTGCGCGCAAAAATTCTTCAGGCTGCGGCGCACTACCAAACGCGGCCTTTCAGCTGTGCCGATTAAATTCACGCGTATCCTCTTATGCCTCTTTAACCTCAATGTGTCTTTTTTACTTTTCATAGTTATTTAGTCGCGGCCTGCGCCTTGCCGACTTTTTTCTTTATGTATTCACCGCTATAGCGTATGCCTTTGCCTTTATACGGTTCAGGCGGGAATACGGCGCGGATCTCCGCGGCAACTTGTCCGACCTTCTCTTTATCTATTCCCCTGATAATAACCTGCGTAGGTTTGGGAGTTTCGATCTTGATGCCTTCGGGGATGGTAAAATTCACAGGATGTGAAAACCCTAATGCCATAGTCAGTTTATTTCC
>CAIRWO010000074.1 GCA_903882345.1 Candidatus Omnitrophota bacterium
CAGTTATCCGCATGTTTTACCCTGCCGATAAACGACTCAATGGATTCCATATTTGAAACTCTTAAGGCGACGGCGATCATCCACAAATCCGGCGGCGGCACGGGATTTTCTTTTTCCCGCCTGCGGCCGAAAAATTCGGTAGTCAAGACCACGGGAGGCGTTGCCTCCGGCCCGGTTTCTTTTATGAAGGTTTATGATTCTGCTACGGAAGCGGTCAAGCAGGGCGGCACGCGCCGGGGCGCGAATATGGGCATCTTAAGGGTAGACCACCCGGACATCATGGAATTTATCGCCTGTAAGGAAAACAATAAAGAGATAAACAATTTTAATATTTCCGTCGCAGTCACCGATGATTTTATGCGGAAACTGCAAAAGGGCGAAGATTATGATCTGATCGATCCCCATTCGCACAAGACAGTAGAACGGCTTCATACTAAGGATGTTTTCGAATTGATCGTTAAACAGGCGCACAAGAACGGCGAACCGGGAATTATTTTTATCGACCGGATCAATCAGCATAATCCTACACCGAAATTAGGCAATATCGAAAGCACTAATCCCTGCGGGGAACAGCCGCTTCTGCCTTACGAAAGTTGTGACTTGGGTTCGATAAATTTATGCCAGATGTATAAACAGTCAGCCAGCGGTACTTTCGAAATCGACTGGCAGAAGCTAAAAGAGGTAACCCGCCTGGCAGTGCACTTTCTGGATAATCTTATCGACGTAAATAAATTCCCTCTGCCTGAGATAGAAAAAGCGACGAAGGCAACGCGCAAGATCGGCTTGGGCGTAATGGGCTGGGCCAGCCTCTTGATACGCTTAGGCATTGCCTATAATACGGAAGAAGCAGTCAAGCTTGCGGAGAAGGTAATGTCTTTTATTCTTAATGAAGCAACTGCCAAGTCCGCAGAGCTGGCAAAGGAAAAGGGCGTATTCCCCGCATTCCCGGGATGCATTTATGACAAGAAAGAAGGCGGGATGCGGCTGCGCAACGCTACCTTGACTACGATCGCCCCGACAGGAACGATCAGCATTATTGCCGGGCCGTGTTCCTCCGGCATAGAGCCGCTGTTCGCGATCTCCTACTACCGTAACGTAATGGATAACGATAAATTGGTTGAAGTGGATCCTTTATTTGAAGAGATTGCTACCGAGCGCGGGTTTTACAGCCGGCAGTTAATGGAAAAAATCGCCGAATCAGCATCTTTAAAAGATATCGAGGGCATCCCCGAAGACATAAAGAAAATTTTTGTTACTTCTCATGATATCCTGCCTGAGTGGCATGTGCGTATGCAGGCGGCATTTCAGCGCTTCACCCATAATGCCGTCAGCAAAACGATAAATTTCCCGCACGAGGCAACGCTTGAGGACGTGCGCAAGTCATACCTTTTGGCTTATGAACTGGATTGTAAAGGGATCACGATTTACCGCGACCGCAGCCGCGAAGAGCAGGTTTTAAATGTTACCAACCATAAAGCAAAGGCCCCGGAACAAGACCCCCCTTTTGAGCCGGGGAAAATCGCTCCCCGGCCGAGGCCGGAAGTAATTACCGGCACAACCACGAAAGTTGCTACCGGATGCGGCAACCTTTACGTTACGATTAACGTTGACGAACAAGGCCGGCCGTTTGAGCTTTTTACACAGATGGGCAAGGCCGGCGGTTGCGCCGGTTCGCAGCTGGAAGCAGTAGGCCGCCTGGCTTCTCTTGCCTTCCGCTCCGGCATCGAGGTAAAAGCGATCATTGAACAATTACGTAATATCCGCTGCCCCAGCCCTTCCTGGGAAAAAGGCCAGAGGATTTTTTCCTGCGCCGATGCAATTGCCAGAGTAATCGAGAAGAGGCTGGTTAATGGCATAAGTGTTACGGTTAACGTAACAGACGAAGCAGTGGAACTGGCAAA
>CAIRWO010000075.1 GCA_903882345.1 Candidatus Omnitrophota bacterium
CCCTGAATTTTAATATCGTCCTGATGGATACGCAGCCTTTCTCCGGCTGCCGACTTGATTTGCTCTTTTATCAGGTCCAGGCCGGTTACCATCTCGGTGACCGGATGTTCCACCTGGATCCTGGTGTTCATTTCCATAAAATAGAAATTATGATTCTGGTCGAGCAGGAATTCAATTGTGCCGACATTGCTGTAATTTACGGTTTTAGCGCCTTTAACCGCGATTTCTCCCAGGCGCTTCCTTAACTTGCTGTCCACAACCGGCGAAGGAGATTCTTCCAATAATTTTTGATGTCTTCTTTGGATACTACAGTCTCGTTCTCCCAAATAAATTATATGCCCGTATTTATCGGCAAGCAGCTGGATTTCTATATGGCGGGGGTTTTCGATATATTTTTCGATATAGACACTAGGGTTACCGAAGTTCGCCTCTGCCTCCTGCTGGGCGACCATCAAGCTTGAGATCAGCGAAATGTCGTTGTGACAGACACGCATACCCTTGCCGCCGCCGCCGGCAGCTGCTTTGATGATCACCGGATAGCCGATTTTCTTGGCTATATTAAGTGCCTCTTCTTTGGTTTTGATTTCCGCGCTTGAGCCGGGGATGATCGGCAGGCCCGCCTTATGCATAGTCGTGCGGGCGACCATTTTATCGCCCATCAGCCTGATGTTTTCCGGTGTCGGGCCGATAAAGGTTATTTTACAGGATTCGCAGATTTCCGCGAAATGCGCGTTCTCCGCGAGAAACCCGTAACCGGGATGTATCGCTTCTACGTCGGTAATTTCTGCCGCGCTGATGATTGCCGGGATATTAAGGTAGCTGGAACTGCTTTGGGCGTGGCCGATGCAGATCGCTTCGTCGGCAAAGCGCACATGCAAAGAGCTTTTATCCGCTTCGGAATAAACCGCTACCGTGCGGATACCCATTTCTTTACACGCGCGTATAATTCTTAGGGCGATTTCGCCCCGGTTAGCAATCAGGATTTTAGAGAACATCTCTTTTTAGAGGGGCTCGATAAGGAACATCGATTGGCCAAATTCCACGGGCTCGGCGTTATCAACAAGGACTTCCAGGATTTTTCCCTTTATTTCTGATTTTATTTCGTTCATCAGCTTCATCGCTTCGATAATGCAGATAACCTGGCCGGTTTCGATTATCTGCCCGACTTCCACATAGGGTGCCGCTTCCGGCGCAGGCGCGCGGTAAAAGGTGCCTACCATAGGGGACTTTATCTCTACGGCGTTTGCTCCCGGTTTTTCCGTGCCCTGAATTGTTTCATTGGACCTTTGCGCCTCAGAGACCTTTTCTTTCTCAATGATGATCGGGCCGGCAATGCCTTCCGTCTGGGAAGGGGTTTTCTTCAATCTGATGCGCATCCCTTCCTTTTCGACTTCTAGTTCCATGAGGTTGTTTTCATTCATCAGGTTGACCAGTTCTTTGATTTCTTTCAGGTTCATCCATCGCCTCCCTTTAAGGAACTCTTTCTACATAAGTGCCGGTGCGGGTATCCACCTTGATTTTATCTCCCGGATTGACAAAAAGCGGAACCTGGATGCTTGCGCCGGTATCGATTTCCGCGGGCTTAGTGCCGCTCTTGGCAGTATCGCCTCTTACGCCGGGTTCGGTGTGGACAACCGTAAATTCGATGAAATTCGGAAGGTTTACGTTCAAGACATCGTCTTTATAATAATACGCCGAAACGTTAAGATTATCTTTGAGGAATTTTACCTGATCGGACAGGTGATCTTTGGCAATCGCGATCTCTTCATAGTTTTCCTGGTCCATAAAGTGGTATAGATCTCCGGATGAATAAAGATATTGCAGCTTTCTTTCTTCTACAAAGGCTTCGTCTATCTTTTCATCGCCTCGGTATGTCTTTTCCTGGACGCTTGAGTTTTTAAGGTTCCTGATTTTTGCGCGTACGAAAGCCGCTCCCTTGCCTGGCTTTACATGCTGGGTTTCGATCACCAGCCAAACTTGGCCGTCAACAAGGATGGTTAAACCTGCTTTAATTTCATTTATCGAGAGTGACACTTAAGACTCCGGCTCCTTTCTTGGTTACTACGACTGGGTCTTCGATCCTTATTCCGAATTCGCCCGGAATGTAAACCGCGGGCTCTACGGTGAAAACCATGCCCTCTTTTAGCCTACGGCTTTCTTTAGGGGATATCCGGGGTGATTCGTGTATCTCCAAACCCACCCCGTGGCCAAGGCTATGACTAAAAAACCCGCCGTATCCTTTTTGTATTATATATTGGCGGGCAGCCAGATCTATTTTATTCATCCTGGCAGCAGGTTTTATTGCCTTTATCGCTAACTCTTGAGCTTGGGCAACTATATCATAAACCTTTCTGACAAGAGGGTTTATTCTACCTGAAAAGAAAACCCTTGTCAAGTCAGATTTATAGCCGCGGTATTCAACGCCCATGTCTATCAGCACCGGTTCATTCCGGCAGATCTTTCTGTAAGAGGTTTTATGATGCGGGTAGCTGGAATTTGGCCCGGAAGCGACAATTATCTCGAAACTAGCCCCTTGCGCCCCGTTATATCTTATGAAGCGCTCAATTTCACCGGCAATCTCGACTTCTTTTGCACCGGGGACAATATGTTTTTTAATGAATTTTAAGGCCTTTACCGCTATTTGTGTTGCTTTTTTGATTTTTTTGATTTCCTGCGGGCTTTTGATCTCCCTGAATGACTCGATGATCCCCTGCGTAGGCGTTAATACTGTTGTTTTAGGGAGCTTTGAATTTAATTTTTGGTAAGCGTAAGTAGTAAGATATTTTTCTTCAAAACCCAGGCGCTTTATGCGCAGCTCTTTAATTACAGCTGCCACAGTGTCGGAGAGCGAAGATTGGGATTGCGTTACGATAAAGCTCCCCTTCAGGCTCTTTTTTGCCTCTTCCGTATATCTTGAATCGGTGATATAAATACCGCCATTTCTTAACAGGAGAAGCCAAGAGTCACGGCTTAGGTGGCCGGTAACATAGGTTATATTGGCAGGAAGGCTGAGCAGCAGGCCGTCAATGCCCTGTTGTTTTATCTGCGAATAAATTTTATTTATCCGCTCGCGTTCGTTCATTTAACATCCAACAGGTCAATCAGCGCCTCAAGGCCAAGTGTGTAGCTTTTGGCGCCAAAACCGATGACTGTACCTTTGGCAACCGGGCTGATCAGGGATTTGTGCCGGAATTCTTCCCGGCTATAAATATTGGAGAGATGGACTTCCACAGCAGGTATCAAGCTGGCTGATATTGCGTCGCGGATTGCTACGCTGGTATGGGTATAGGCAGCGGGATTGATCAGCAGGCCTTCAAACTTAGCCTTGCCCTTGCCGATCAGATCCACGATTTCGCCTTCGTGGTTGGACTGTTTTATGGTCAGTTTGACCCTTTTTATTTTAGCCAGTTTTTCCAGGGACTGGTTGATCTGTTTTAGCGTAACCGTACCGTAAACTTGCGGCTCGCGTTTTCCCAAGAGGCCCAAGTTCGGCCCATGTACGACCAGTATCTTTTTCATTTTAATTTATTCCTCTGCTTCGTCGATCAGCATGATCGGGATGCCGTCTTTTATCGGGTATTTCTTTCCGCATTTTTTGCAAACGATTTTATTATCTTTTAACTCTACGTCCTGTTTGCATGCCGGGCAGGCAAGGATCTCCAATAGTTCTTTATCGATCATGGGTAACCTCCTTGCTTTTTGAGACATAATTCATTTTTAGTTCGTAGAGTATATTAGCCAGCGCCGTTTCTTCTTCTTTAGTGAGGTTAGAGCTGGTTTTTTGTTTAAGCATATCCAGCGTATCGATAATAAATTTTGCCTGCGGCAGGTTTTCTTCCTTCTTTTCTGTAGCTGGATTTTCCAATTGGCCCAGGGCGATTGCCGCTTGCAGCGCCAGGGTGGTAATAAAGAAGCTGAATGTCGGTGCCGGCATTTCAGGAATTCCGCTGTCGCCGGCCTGCTTGTCCGTAGTCTTCTCTTTCTCTACCGCCTCTTTCCAACTTTCATCCACGTTCTTCTTTTTCTCGTCCATAGTTCTCCTTAATATATCGTGATTCCGGCGTAGCCGACGACGCTTGTCTTGTCGCCGGTAGTGTCGCCGCTGGTCTGGTACTTTATCAGTTTGGCGTTTTTTGCCCCCAGTAATTTAGCTGCGGTAATCACTGCCACAGCCGGGGCATAGCCGCACATCGTAATATTCAGTTCTTTTATCTTTTGCATCAGCTTATCCGCGTTAAGTTCGCTGATCGCTTCAATTGCCGCCCGATCTTTTCTTTCAGCAACTGCCTGCGGTTCGTAATGGGTCATATCCGAACTGGCTACCAGCATTATCGATTTTTCTTCTTGAGATCCTTTGACTGCCTGCGCAATGCCGGCGCCCAGTTTTTTGAGCATTTGCCTGTTATCGGAGAGGATTGCTATCGGTACGATCTCAAAATCGCTTTTGAAGTATTGGAGGATCGGCAGCTCTACCTCCAGTGAATGTTCGTATTGGTGAGCAACCGGGTCTTCCGTCAGGAAATCACAGTTGGCCATGATGCTCTTCGCAAGCAATGCGTTGATCTTGATCTTGCCCAACGGCGTAGCCCATTCTCCACTGCTGGTAATGCTGAAATCCGCCCCGTAACCGGTATGATTGGGGCCCAAAATAATTATCCGGTTTTTGATATTGACCCCGGCTACGGTTTCTACCGCCACTTTTCCGGAATATACGTATCCGGCGTGCGGCAGGATACAGGCAATGACATCCTGCTTAAGAGTGTTTTTCGGCAGGAATTTTTCGATCAGTTTTTTTAATTCCGCTGCAGATGAGGGGTAAAACTGTCCGGCGACTGCCGGCATCCTGATCCTATTTTCTTCCATCGAATATTTTTTCCAGCAGCAGCCTGCTTTTAGCCAGATCTTGCCCTGTTGCCGGATAATGGGCCTCTATCACCTTTATCGTTTTTGCCGTGACATAGGGCCGGAATAATCTAAAATCGATATCGCCTTTGCAAGGCGGCGCGTGGTCTTTGCAGCCGTGGACATTATGCAGATGCATCCCCAGCAGCTGGTGTCCATATGTATCAAGAAAGTCTTTCTGGGGAGTAAATCCTAAATTCTCCATAACCTGCGCATGGCCGGTATCGTGCCAGTAATAAACGCTTCCGCCTTGAAAGCGTTTCAAGATAATGCCTATTTCTTCAAAAGAAGGTATTTCGCGGTAATAAAAACGGTTTTCTATTCCCAGTTTTATTTTTAAGCTTTCGGCATAACGGCTAATTTTTTCCAGGCTCTTAAGGGTGTTGCTGACGTAGGAGCCGGAACGCCTTTTCCTTTCCCTGGTCATTTCATTCTTCATGCAGCTATATTGCCGGGAACCTTTTAACCTTTTTTCGTAAAGCCTTATCAACTCTTTTGTGTGGTCGGCTATCTCTACCCTTCCGGTATGCAGGACCACAGCTTTAGCGTTCAGGGCCGCTGCTGTTCTTATGGTCCTTTCGGCATATTTTATCGCCTTCTGTCTTTCCCGTTCGTCAAGCGAAGACATTGAATAATAATCCGGCAAGGCAGCGCAGCGTTTAATACCGTCGGGTATCGGGCAAAAATTGTGCAGGCTTATGACCCTGATCTCTTTGTTTTTTACCAGTCCGGCAATGTCCCTCACCATTGAGGAAGTCAGGTTAAAGCTCAGTTCCACTTCCTGAAAACCGGTTTTTTTGATTTCAAAGATCAGCTTCTTGGCGTTTGTATGGCGAAAGGCATTCCAGGCGGTTGAAAGCAGCAAAGACATATGACGTTACCTTCTTCTTCTGGCCTTTTTTCTTTTGCGCTCACTGGGTTTTTCGTAGTGTTTGCGCTCCCGCAGCTCCTTCAATATGCCTTCGTTTTCGATCTGTTTTTTGAACCTGCGCAGCGCGGATTCAAAAGACTCGTCTTTTCTAATTTCAATTTCCGGCAAGATAATCATCTCCTTTCATATCTATTTTGTGAATCATTAATATATCATCGTTTAAGCCGGCTGTCAATTATTTTGCTTCAGGCTTTATAAGCCCTTGACGATTGGCGGAAAATGTGTTAAATTTATAAGAATTATGGAAGAGCTTATCAGATTAAAGCAGGAACTCGAACGCACAAAAACAGAGCTTGCCGTGCTCTATGAAGTTTCCAATGCCATGCGCACGACACTAAAACTGGATGAGATCCTCTATATCATTCTTACCGGCGTTACAGCACATACCGGCCTGGGGTTTAACCGCGCTGTCCTCTTTCTTCTAAACGAAAAGGAAAATATACTTGAAGGTAAAATGGGCATCGGCCCGGAGAGCGGCGAAGAGGCAAACCGGATATGGAACCGCATCGAGAGCAGTAAAATGGACCTCGATGACCTGATCGGCGTATATAAAATGTCTAACGACGCGGTTAATTCCGGGTTTAATCAGCAGATAAAACATTTAAAGGTCCCCCTGAAAGAAAAAAATAGCGGCCTGCTCGCTTTAAGCGTCTTAGACGGCATGCCGCTTCATTTGACTTCCGAAACAATCCATGGCTATGCGACTGACCCGATTATCCAGATTTTAAAGTCGGAAGAACTGGCAGTGGTCCCTTTAAAAGCTAAAGATAAGGTTAACGGCCTGATACTTGCCGATAATTTCATCACTAAGAAGCCTATCGGCAAAGACGATCAGCGTATGCTGACCATGCTGGCTAACCAGGCGGGACTGGCAATCGAAAATTCGCAGCTTTTTGAAAAAACGGTCATCCGCGCCCATTCAGATTCCCTCACCGACCTTTGGAACCACGGCTATTTTCAGTATCTGCTTCAGGAAGAGCTGGAAAAGACAAAAATCACCAAGGATCCCTTGACTCTTCTCGCGCTGGATATCGATGATTTTAAGGTCTATAATGATTTATTGGGCCATCAAGCCGGAGACAATATTTTGAAAGAATTGGCGAGCCTGCTTAAGGAACATTCCCGGAAGATGGATTTTGTCAGCCGTTACGGCGGC
>CAIRWO010000076.1 GCA_903882345.1 Candidatus Omnitrophota bacterium
GCTCAGAAAGGATCTTCTCCAGATACCGGCGCGCAGCCGGATCTTCAGGGTTAAGCGCAAGGGCATTCTTTAACTGGTATACGGCATCGTTTATATTGCCCTGCTTATAAAGCTCCATTGCGTATTCACAGAGAAAACCGCCTATGGAATCCATGTTTTCTCCGGCAGATGCCGGAATCGCCATGCAGGACAAGGCAAAGAATGCGATAAAAATTAAAATTAATTTTTGGCTGAACATTTTATTTATGTCGGGAATTTAAAATTTGTTCATAAAATTTCCTATCCAGGCTAAGCACCAGGCCGCTTGAACTGTCTATGGCAACAGGAGTAAAATTGGTATTTTTGTCTTTAACTAAATTATCGAAACTTCCGGTGCGGTAAAGCAAAAACTCGAATATCCGGTTGCCTACGGCATAGACCTCAATTTTATTCGGCGGCCCCATAATTCTTAAAACCTCTTTTTTGCTTATGCCGGATTTTAATTTTGCGATGCTAGAGCTGTTCTGTTTTGCCAAAACCATCGATTTGTAATGGCCGATACCGTTAAATAAAAACAGCCAGGCAACAGCGGCTGCCAGAAAGAGGACGATAAATGCCAGCATAATTTTTTTCATCACCTTCTCCTTGGGACTTGAGCTTTTTTATGTCTTTTATATCTTAACATTGTTTACGCGATCTTTCTATAATATTTTTAATTTTTTAAACGAATTTATCCCTTTTACCTTTATCGATGTCCGCGAAGAATTTCGACAGGGTTCCCAGGTCATGTTTATTCAGGGATTTTTTAAATTCTTCAATAAATTTATAGCCGATCCTTTTTACTTGGGAAGATGCAAAATCATCAAGGTATTCCTTCAAGGTGATCAGGGCGTTCATGCTGCATTTACCCTGGATCGTGCCGGGCCTTGCCAGATGCATAAAGGCCTCGCCGGTCCTCTCCTTGCGGTAACAGGCGGCACAGAAACTGGGGATAAACTTATGCTTGATCAGCGAGCCGATAATCTCATCAAGGCTTCTCTGGTCGCCGATAGTAAATTGGATGTCCTGGTTTTGGTTATTGTCGGCCGAAGAATACCCGCCGGGAGAAGTGCGGGATTCAGCACTTATCTGGGATACGCCGAGAGAAAAAAGTGCGTCGCGCATTACGGCAGTCTCGCGCGTGGAAAGGATGATCCCGGTATACGGCACGCAAAGCCTCAAAACAGCGACCAGCCGCTTAAACTCGCGATCGGATAATTTATAAGGCATATTTTTTGTAAAGCTTACCCCTAATGCCGGCTCGATCCGCGGCACGGAAATCGTGTGCGGCCCGACCTTGAACTTTTCTTCCATGTGCTCTATATGCATCAGCATTGCCAGCGTTTCAAACTTCCAGTCATATAACCCGTAGAGGACGCCGATACCGATATCATCTATGCCGGCAAGGAACGCCCGGTCAATGGCGCCAATCCTGTTGTCGGGGTCGGACTTCGGCCCTTTAGGATGCACATGGCGATAGGTCTTTTCATGGTAAGTCTCCTGGAACAATTGGTATGTACCGATACCGGAGGATCTTAATTTTTTAAACTCAAGGGTGCTTAAGGGCGCGCAGTTAACATTGACGCGTTTTATCCGGTGGGGCCCTACCTCTACCGAATAAATCGCCTTTACCGATTCAACATAATAATCGATGTTTGTTCTGCCTCCCGGGGCGGATTCACCGGCAACCATCAGGATACGCTTGTGGCCGCGGCGCAGGAGCCACTCCACCTGATTTTTTACTTCATCAATAGTCAAGGCCCGGCGTTTTGTCAGGGGGTTATCGGATTTAAACGCACAGTAAAGACAGGCATTGGCGCAGATATTACTGATGTAAAGCGGGGCAAAGAGGACAACGCGCCTGCCGTAAATCGCATCCTTAACAAACGCCGCTGCCGCAAAAATCTTCTTTACGATTACGGGGTCTTCGGCCGCAAGGAGCATAGCCGCTTCTTGGAGGCTCAAGCGCTTAAGCGACCGGCTTTTATTAAGTATGCGCTCTATTACCGGAAGGCTTGCCTTTTTTGCCTCTTTCAGCAAATCTCTAATTTTTGTTTCGTCAATATATTTCATGCTTCACTGCCTTATTTCGTAGGAGGCGTAGGAGGCGACAACTTCTCTTTTACTAAATCGCTGAGCACCTTACTGTCTGCACTGGCTCCCAGGCGCGCCATCGCCTCTTTCATTACCTTGCCCATATCTTTCGGGCCGCAAGCCCCGCTTGCCGCAATTATTTCATCAACGATTTTCTTAAGTTCTTCCGTAGAAACCTGGGCCGGCAAATATGCCTGCAGGATCTCCAGTTCTTTTGCTTCTTTTTGGGCCAGATCCGGCCGGCTGCCTTTATTAAACTGCTCTATGGAATCCTGGTGCTGCTTGACCTGCTTCTTGATCACGGCGAGCACCTCATTGTCATCAAGATTATTTTTCTTCTTGGCCAATGCCGTATTCATGATTTCCGCGCGCAGGCAGCTCAATATCGAGCTCTTCAGGCTGTCCCTTGCCTTCATCGCAGTTTTATAATCATTTAAGATCTTTTCTTCCAGCATGCTACCTCCTAGCTAAAATACAATTATCTTACGAAAATGCCTCAGCCGGCTCTCCAGCTTCCCGGCAGTAAGCCTAGCAGTCTCTCTAAGGCCGAACCCCTCGACGTTAAAAGAAGCGGCAACCGTGCCGTAGGCAGCTGCTTTTTTAAGCGTTGCTTCGTTTACCTTCTTTACCTTTGCGAGGTATCCCATAAATCCACCGGCAAAGGTATCCCCTGCACCAGTGGGATCAACGACCTTGTCCGTAGGATATGCCGGAAGGGAAAAGATGAACTTATCGCTGTAAAGGAGCACGCCGTGTTCGCCCTTCTTAACCAAAACCATATCCGGGCCAAAGGAATGCAGGCGCTGGGCAGCCTTAATAATGTTTGTCTCACCGGTCAAATCCCTTGCCTCCTGATCATTAGCGACATAAATATTTATTTTTTTTAACAGCCTCAGCAAGCTGCGGCGTTTATGTTTGATCCAGAAATTCATGCTGTCCAAACCTACCAAGTCAGGAGAATGCATATGTGCTAAAAGGTGTTCCTGTACATCCGGGTCTACATTTGCCAAAAAGATATTTTTTATTTTTCTCTGCGCCTCGGAAACCCTCGGCCGAAAAGTCAAAAGCACGCCCAATTCAGTGCTTAAGGTAAAGGCGGCGTTAAGGTCGCCCTTGTATTCGCCTGCCCACTTAAAGGTTTTACCGGGCGTACGGATAAGCGAAGTAAGGATAAGGCCTTTTTTACGCAGAAAATCAATGTGTTTATCGGGAAAGTCTTCGCCGACTATAGCCACTAGATTTACGTCGGTAAACAGGCGGGCGGACATGGAAAAATGTACAGCTGAACCGCCGAGCATATGTTTTCTTACGCCGAAAGGCGTCTTTACGGTATCCAATGCTACTGTGCCAAGGACGATTATGCTCACTCCACCCTTCCTTTCTTTACCTATCCCCTATCTTATCTTCAGCCAAAATACTACAGCTATCAGTATCCTGTATATCCCGAATGGGATGAAGGTATGCCTTTTGATAAATATAAGCAGGAACCGGATTGCCAGAAGCGCAACCATAAACGACACGGCGAAACCGACACCCAATACGTAAAATTGATCAGCGCTGAACGCATGCGCGCTTTTTAACAAATCCAGAGCCATTGCCGCAGCCATAGTAGGTATAGCAAGCAAAAAAGAGAATTCCACGATTGTTTTGCGCTTGAGCCCAACGCTCAAGCCCCCGATAATGGTCGCGGCCGCGCGCGAGACGCCCGGGATGATCGCCAGTGACTGGAATAGCCCGATCAAGAGCGCCTGAGGATAAGATATCTCCGACAGCGCGGCAACGGCGTTTTCCTTTTCCCGGTAGAAACATTCAAAGAGAACAAGTGCTATTCCTCCCAGAAAGAGAGCCCAGAGCACCACCGTGCTGCTGTTAAATAAAAACCCTTTGATAACTTTGTACAGCAACGTGCCAATAACTGCGGTGGGCAGGAACGCTGCGAAAAGTTTTTTCCATAGAGCGCTGCCCTTACGCAAAGTCTTCCAAAAGAGGACCACTACCGCAAGGATCGCGCCGGATTGGATCGCGATCTCAAAGCTTTTCACGAATTCTGTCTGGGCAATCCCCAGACAGCGGGCAGTAAGCATTAAATGCCCGGTGGAAGAAATAGGCAGGAATTCCGTAATCCCCTCGATAATCCCGAATATAATTGCGTGTATTGTATGCATAATTCAGCTTTCCTTAATCTGGGTGTTTTTCCAGAAAATTTTTCATCCCCAGCGGCAATCCGCACTCCAAACTAATGGCCCTGCCGGTTATCGGATGGAAAAATTCCAGGCTATGGGCATGCAGGCAAAGCCGGTTTGCCCTTAGCTTAAAGTCGCGCCGGAAGACAAATTTTTTTTCGCCGACCAAGGAATGCCCGATCAATTTAAAATGGATCCTAATTTGGTTAGTCCTGCCGGTAAGCGGCTCTACCTCGATAACCGCAAAGTTGTTCCTCTGTTCAATAACCCGGTAGCGGGTTATTGCCGGTTGATTTTCAATGCGCTGTTTTATTTCTCCGCTGGTCTTTTCCATCCTGCCCTGAACAAAAGCAAGGTATGCCTTTTTTACTTTTTTAGCGTGGAACAAAGCCATCATTTTCTTCTGGCTGGACTTTCCTTTGGCATAAACAATTAAACCGGAGGTCTCTCTGTCCAAACGGTGGCAGGGGTGCAACCTGGCCGCTGCTTCATCCTTAAGCGTTTTGTTAAGCAGGCCGGTGAGCGTCGAGGTTTCGTTCTTATGCGTAGGTATGGTCAGGAGGCCTGCGGGTTTATTTACTACTAACAGCCATTCATCCTGAAAAATTATCGGTATCTCCACCTATACAATCTCAAGCATGCGGTCAATTGCCTTCTTCGCGCGAATGCGGATTTCTTCAGGCACCCTGACCTCTTCCTTTAATTCCTCCAATGCCCAAAAGATCTTTTCCTGAGTCGTGCGTTTCATATTCGGGCAGACCGCCCGTTCGGATGCCGGGTAAAATTCTTTGCTCGGATTATCTTTCTTCAGCCGGTAGATCAGGCCGACTTCCGTTCCGATAATCATTTCTTTTACATCGGTCTCTTTGGCGAACTTGGCCATCTGGCTGGTGGAAAGCACGGCATCGGCTAATGCCGTAACCGAAGACAGGCATTCCGGGTGAACGATTACTTTTGCCTGGGGATGAAAATGTTTTTCCCGCTTTATGTCTTCCAGTAAGATCTTTACGTGTGTCGGGCAGAACCCATTCCAAGAGATAAGTTTCCTGCCGGTCTGCTTAGAAGCGTAGTCCGCCAGATATTTATCCGGTACAAAAATAATTTCTTTGGCATCCTTTAAAGCATTGATCACTGCCACGGCATTAGTAGAAGTACAGCAATAATCCAGCTCCGCCTTTACGGCTGCCGAGGTATTCACATAGCCTACTGCCA
>CAIRWO010000077.1 GCA_903882345.1 Candidatus Omnitrophota bacterium
AAGAAAGAAATTTGGTGCAGGGTCGGAATGGCCTCCGCGGCAGCGGTATATGAACTGGAAGAAGGACAAACGCGGGAAATCACGGTTTCAGCGCCTCTGGACGAAAATGTGGCCGAAAAAGGGTCTTATACAGATGACCAGCGTACCGCCCAACTTTCGTGGGAGAAGAGCCTCCAGCCGGAGTGCTCACTGCAGATCCCGGATGAACATTTTAAGTTCCTTTACGAAACGGCTGTCCGCACCATGGTCTTGCATTCTCCAAAGGAAGTTTATCCCGGGCCGTATATTTACCGGCGGTTTTGGTTTCGTGATGCCGCTTTTATATTATACTCTTTGTTGTGCGTCGGGTTTAAGGAGCGTGTCCGGCGCTCTTTGGATTGTTTCCGCTCGCGCCAGACAGCCCAAGGTTATTTCCTCTCCCAGGAAGGCGAATGGGATTCTAACGGCGAGGCCTTGTGGATCATGCGCCAGTATTGTGAGATGACAGGGAGTATTCCGCCGAAAGAATGGAAAGAATCCATACAGAAAGCCGGCAAGTGGATCTGCAGAAAGCGGCTGCCCGGGGATATAAAATTTGAACATGCCGGTTTGTTGCCGGCGGGTTTCAGCGCCGAGCACCTGGGGCCCAATGATTTTTATTACTGGGATGACTTTTGGGCCGTTGCGGGATTGAGATCAGCAGCTTTTTTGTGCGCTGCTTATAAGGATAATGATGAGGCTATTAATTTTGAAAGGGAGTCGAATGCATTGCTGGAGAGCATCGACCAAAGTTTAGTGAATGTCGCCATTCGTTTAAAAAGGCCTGCAATACCGGCCTCCCCTTATCGTCGTTTGGATACGGGGGTGATCGGCTCTTTGTCTGCCAGTTATCCGCTTCGTGTTTTCGGGAAGAACGACCCGAGGATCTTAGATACGGCCGATTATTTGATGAAAAATTGCCTGGTTCGCGGCGGGTTTTATCATGACATGACCCACTCCGGGATCAACCCTTACCTGACTTTGCATTTAGCTCAGGTGCTTTTACGTGCAGGTGATCCGAGGTATTTTGACCTGATGACCGCGGTGGCTGATCTCGCCACGTCTACGGGACAATGGCCGGAGGCGATCCATCCGCGCACCGGCGGCGGATGCATGGGGGACGGGCAGCATGTCTGGGCCGCGGCGGAATGGGTCTTGATGATAAGAAATTGTTTTGTGCGCGAAGAAGATGACCGGTTGGTCCTATGTTCGGGGATCCCGCGAATATGGTTGGAGAAGGGTCAAACGATCACGTTCGGGCCTGCGCCGACAAGTTTTGGGGATATCCAAATTTCCATAAAACGCGAAGAGGATAATATCCTTATCGAATGGCGCGGAGAATGGTTTGCGAAAGAACCGCCGATCGATATCCAATTGCCAGGTTATAAGAGCGCAAGGATATCACCTGCGACGAATTCCCTTGAATTGAAATATGAGGCGGGTAAATGATGAAAGACTTTAAGGCTATAAAAGACATTAAGGCTAGATTCAAAGATTTTATCATAGTGAATTTCGAGGAGAAAATTTACCCGGAAGAGATAGAGAAATTTTATACTAAGGTTGCTCCTATCAAAGAGATGTGCGTCTTTACGGTATCCGGAATGGGAGGCGTAAAAAGTTCAAGGGTTCTTTGGGCTATCGTCCGGCCGGATCTTGACAATTTCAGGGAATTCGCCTCGGTGAACCTGCATTCAGCCATTAAGGAGAGATTCGGCAACATCCCGCCGTCATTCCCTGCTTATAAAAGGCTTAAAGGTTTTACTATTACACTTGAGGACCTGCCGCATAACATGTTTGGTAAGTTAGATAGATATGCGGTTAAAAAAATATATGAACCCAGAGTGATCGCAGGAAAAGAAGGCGCTCTCCCGGTATCAGGAGAGCTTCCGGCAGAAGACCTTCTGTTGATGAAATCCGAGACCGGCATAAAAATCCTGAAATGCCTGAAGG
>CAIRWO010000078.1 GCA_903882345.1 Candidatus Omnitrophota bacterium
ATTTCCAGAGAAGGCCCGGGAAAGGTTATCGAGAAGTTTTCCGGCAATAAGCTTATTCAGGGTGAACCGGATGCCTCCAGTTGTCCCTCCGGCGGCATCCGCGCTACGTTTGAAGCGCGCGGTTATACTGCCTGGGATCCTTCAAGCCCGGCGTTTATAATTGAGAGCAAATTGGGTAAAACGCTTTGTATACCGACAATATTCATTTCCTATCATGGCGAGGCGTTGGATAAAAAACTTCCGCTTTTGCGTTCTGATGAAGCATTGAATAAAGCAGCCGTAGGGTTACTTAAGCTTTTCGGGCGCAAGGATGTAAAAAAGGTATTTTCTACCTGCGGCCCGGAGCAGGAATATTTTCTTATCGACAAAAACTATTATAACCTCCGGCAGGACCTGTTGTTGACCGGCAGGACCTTGGTAGGGGCAGCTTCCCCTAAAGGCCAACAGTTGGAAGACCAGTATTTCGGCTCGATCAAAGAACGCGTGCTTAACTTTATGTTTGAAGTAGCAGAAGAAGCGTATAAGCTGGGTATACCCGTGATGACCCGCCATAACGAAGTTGCCCCGCATCAATATGAGTTTGCGCCGGTATTTGAAGAGTCTAATATTGCCGCAGACCATAATCAGTTATTGATGGAATTAATGAAGAAGGTGGCGCTGCGCCATAACATGGTTTGCCTTTTGCACGAAAAGCCGTTCGCCGGAATAAACGGCAGCGGTAAGCACCTCAATTGGTCGCTGGCCGATGATAAAGGCAATAATTTACTTAACCCCGGGGAGACCCCCGAGGATAATTTACAATTCCTGGCGATCCTTGTTGCGGTGCTGCGCGCGGTGCATAAACACGCCGATCTCCTGCGCGCCAGCGTTGCTATGGCAGGAAATGAGCACCGTCTGGGAGCTAATGAAGCGCCCCCGGCAATTATCAGCGTTTTCCTTGGAGACCAGCTAACCAATATCCTGGATATGATCGAGAAAGGCGTAAAAGGGAAAGTTTCTAAAAGAGATATCATTGACCTGGGTATTGCGCGGCTGCCAAAATTCAACAAAGACAGTACTGATCGTAACCGTACTTCGCCGTTTGCCTTTACCGGCAATAAGTTTGAATTCCGCGCAGTCGGTTCCTCGCAGAATATTTCTACGCCAATCGCCGTGGTCAATACGATCATCGCCGATTCTCTGGATTATGTAGCTGAGAAGATAAAGAAAGCCGGCCAAGGCAAAGATTTTAACACTGCGGTTCTACAGGTAATCGCGGAAGTCGCAAAAGAAACCAAGCCGGTGCGCTTTGAAG
This sequence comes from Candidatus Omnitrophota bacterium, assembly GCA_903882345.1. GTDB lineage: Bacteria > Omnitrophota > Gorgyraeia > Gygaellales > Profunditerraquicolaceae > CAIRWO01. Next base: position 1,295 of record CAIRWO010000078.1, read on the forward strand.
GAAATAATTATGCCGAAGAATGGGTTAAAGAGGCAAAAAAGAGGGGCTTACCGAACGTCGCTTCTACAGCAGAGGCATTAAAGGCATTGACTAAGAAGGAAAATATCTCTCTTTTTGAAAAGTATAAGGTTTTTTCCGAGCAGGAGTTGATCGCGCGTTATCACATCTGGATACATACGTATAATACCGTGCTTGAGATCGAGGCAAATACGTTGAATGAAATGGTAAACGCAAGCATCGTGCCTCCCGGCTGTGAATACGAGCAGCTGTTGGCGGATATTCTTGCGAAATTGATCCGTTTGAAAAAAGATGCCGGCCTTAAGCTTGAGGCAGCGGCAATTGCCGACCAGAAGGAACACTTAAGCGACGTAGTTTCAAAAATTTATTATGTGCGGCGCAATGCCAAAGAAATGATGAGCCTCCTTGAGAAGGCAAAAGCGGTGCATCATGAAAAACGCGCCGAGCTTTATTTTAAGGAACTCAAACCCTTAATGGAACATATCAGGAAACATACCGACGCGCTTGAGTGCGTTGTTTCCGATGAGCATTGGGATCTGCCTAAATACCGCGAGATGTTATTTATTAAATAAAACAGGTTACCAAGAGAGAGATTTTTTTACTTGTATATATAAGGATAATTTTAGACACAGCGTAGTGTATAATTAGGATATTTAGACCGAAGAGAACAGAGGCGTTCTTGTAGCCGAAGCTATAAGAACGTTTTTTTGTTTTTTGCGCAAAAGGAGGCCAGGATGGCAAAAAAGACAGTCAAGACAAAAGAGGTAAAAACTCAGAATCCCCTTAGTAACGGTTCTTTTGATGAAAAGGCAGCCAGGGATGTCCTGAAGTTCGTTAAGGAAAATAATATCCAGATTATCGATTTGAAATTTAACGACTTGCCCGGCCTGTGGCAGCATTTTTCCATACCCGCTTCGGAATTGCTGGATATGGACGATATCACCCGTTCGATATGGGTAGACGGAATAGGTTTTGACGGTTCATCCATCAGAGGGTTCCA
>CAIRWO010000079.1 GCA_903882345.1 Candidatus Omnitrophota bacterium
AAGATCGAAGCGAGGAAACCGTAAATCGGAAGGATGACTGAAAGCGATGGTTTGCTCAAGAGAAAAAAATGGCCAAGGCTCGATTTAGACAATGGCTCTCCGATAACTACTCCCGCAACGACTATTGCCACGCCGATCAGTGAGGCTTCGACAATTTTTCCCGGCCGCAGTTTATACATATATAACGCCACTATAAGGGCTGCCGGGATGGTTGCGGCAATGGTAAAGGTTGCCCAGGAACTTTCGTTGAGCGCGTTAACGACAACCAGGGCAAGCCCGGCTAATGCCGTGATGATGATAAAGAGTATGGCAAATCCGGTGATTAACCCCGCGGTCTTTCCCACGTTTTTCCTTGCCAGCCGCGTCAGTGATAATCCTTTTGTCCTTACCGAAGCAAAGAGGATTACCGTATCGTGCACCGCGCCGCCGAGCACAGCGCCGATGAGTATCCAAAGGAATCCCGGCAGGAAGCCGAACTGCGCGGCAAGCACAGGCCCGACCAGCGGCCCGGCTCCGGATATTGCCGCAAAGTGATGGCCAAAAAGCACATATTTGTTTGTCGGGTGGTAATCCCGGCCGTCCTGAAATTTATGCGCCGGGGTGGGTAGATTATCATTAATCACAAGGATCTTCGCGATGATAAATTTTGCATAGAAACGGTAGGCAAGCGCGAATACAAGCAGGCTTACAATGATTAAGGTTAAGGCGTGCATGGAAGTAATTTAAAAGAAAATTGCCATTATGTCAAATAATAATCATTCCATTCTTCGTATATTCTGGTATAATCCTTCCTGATGAAAAAAAGAAGAGTAGTGATAACCGCGTTGGGGGTTGTGTCTTCCGTCGGCATCGGTAAGGATGAATTTTGGCAGGCCAACCTTGAGGCCAGATCAGGCATAACCGCAATCAGCGGTTTTGATGCCTCCCTGTTCAATTCAAGAATTTCCAGCGCAGTAAAAAACTTTAATCCCGAAGATTATATCAACCGCGATACGGCAAAGAAAGCCGACCGGTTTGTGCACCTTGGCCTTGCGGCAACTAAGTTGGCGTTTGATGATCTGTCCGCGGATCTGGAGAAAGCGGATAGAGCGAGGATCGGCGTAATTTACGGTTCCGGCTTAGGCGGCGTATTGTTTCACGAAGAGCAGATATTGAAGGGTTATGATAAAGGCACGCACCGGCTCCATCCATTATGCGTGCCGCGGATAACTCCTAATGCCGTAGCTTCGCAGATCGCGATTTATTTTAATCTGCTCGGTCCGAACATGGTGATCTCCAATGCCTGCGCCTCCGGCACTAATGCTATCGGAGAAGCGTATAGAAAGATACAGGCTGGTGACGCGGATATGATTATTACCGGCGGGGCTGAGGCGCCGCTTACAGAATTTACTTTTGGCGCTTATGATGCGATGCGCGTGCTTTCCAAACGGAATTCAGAGCCGGAAAAAGCCAGTCGGCCTTTTGACCGTGAGCGCGACGGTTTTGTCTTGGCAGAGGGCGCGGCAACCCTGATACTGGAAGATTTAAAGCATGCCTTAAAGAGGGGAGCTCACGTTTACGCCGAGATTACCGGATATTTTTCCAATTCCGGGGCTTATCATATGGCCATACCCGAGCCTACGGGCAGGGATATCGGCCTGGCAATGGCCGGAGTATTAAAAGATGCTCATCTTAAACCTAAAGACATCGATTATATCAACGCCCACGGCACTTCCACGACGCTGAATGATAAAGTAGAGACAAAGGCGATCAAGGATGTCTTTGGCGAAGCAGCTTATAAAATTCCCGTTTCGTCAACTAAGTCGATGGTCGGCCATGCCATCGGAGCTGCCGGCGCGATTGAGGCAGTAGCCTGCTGCCTGGCGATAGAAACCCAGATCGTGCCTCCGACAATCAATTATCAGAATCCTGATCCGGATTGCGATCTGGATTATGTACCCGGTCAGCCGCGGCAGGCAAAACTAAAAAATGTCCTTTCTAATTCTTTCGGCTTCGGTTCCAATAATGCCTGTCTGGTCTTCCGCAAATTTAAAAGATAAAATAGGTTGACAAAGGGCCCATTTATATTAAAATATTCGAAATTGCATAAAATTATGAGGAATAGTTTTATCATTGTCGCATTGCTGGCTACGCTGGTTTTAAGCGGCGTTTGCCGGGCAGAAAAACCGGAGAAAAAATGCCTTACCGGCATTGAGTTTTTTACCGGTTTCGGCAAAGCGAAACTGCACGCACAAGGCAATTATTACCTTGCGCCGTTTATTTTTGACCTGGATTTTGACATTAAGCCGCCGATAGAAAGATTACTCGAGAAGATAGGCATAAAATATCCCGGCTTGATACAGTTTCAGCTTGAGCCGTTTATTAATACTGCCTATAGCCCGTACGCAAATGTAGAAGTGGGTAATACCTTTATGTTTAAAATAGGGATTCTGCCTGAAACATCTAAATTCCAGCCCTATGCCAAAGCCGGAATAGGTATGCTTTATATGAGCCAGCACAGCCGCGAACAGTCCACGCAGTTTAATTTTGAAGAGCAAGGTGGCCTCGGCGCCCATTATTTTCTTAAGAAGAACATTGCCATCAATGGCGAGTGCCGTATCCGCCACGTCTCTAACGCAGGTATTGACCAGCCTAACCACGGCATAAACAGCCTGTTTTTCCTTTTGGGCGCTACCTACCAGTTTGACTAAAAATCATAAAAAGTAATCATGCATAATATACGTCTTTCCAGCCTATCGCAATGCCTTGTATTTTTTGATTTCGATAATACGATCACGACTTTCGATGTCTTGGATGATATCATAAAGCGCTTTTCCGTTAATAAAGACTGGGTGAAGTTTGAAGAGGCCTGGGAGAAGGGCGAGATCGGGTCCCGGCGCTGCCTCGAAGGGCAGCTGCGCAGCGTAAGGGTAACCAGAAAAGAGCTGTTCCGTTATCTGTCCGGGATAAAAATTGACCCGCATTTTCACAAAATATATGCCATGCTCAAGAGAGAAGGTTTGCGGCCGGTAATCTTAAGCGATAATTTTAATCCGATCATAAAATTCATTCTTAAAAATAATGATATTGGAGAGATGCGCATATTCGCCAATAATTTAAGCTTCCGTGGCGACAGGCTTTTGTCTTCATTCCCTCATGTGAACAGCCATTGCCTGCGCTGCGCGCATTGCAAAAAGAAAAACTTGCTAAAAAAGGGAGTTAGAGATAAAATAATTATGTATATCGGTGACGGGCTTTCGGATATCTGCCCGGCAGAAAATTCCGATATGGTATTCGCAAAGGGCAAGCTCCTTGAGCATTTTCGGAGTAAAAAGAAGCTTTGCCTGGCATTCAGGAATTTGGACGATATCTATAATTATTACAGGGGGCTGGAAAAATGAACCAAAAACAAAAAGTCAGTAAAAAATCCTCTCTAAAATCCCGCGATGATGAATTGCTCAAGCTGGAAGCGGAATATTGTTCCTGGGGCGATACGGTACATTATGCGGAAAAGCTGAATATTTTTAGCCGCTCCGAGGGTATTTACCTCTATGACCGGGAAGGCACAGAATATCTTGACCTGCAGATGTGGTATTCCGCGGCAAATTTCGGTTATAAGAACGAAAGGTTAAATAACGCGCTGAAGAGGCAGCTCGATAAATTGCCGCAGCTGGCATGTCAATATCTGCATGAAGAAAAAATATTGCTGGCAACCAAGCTTTCCCAGAGGATCGGGATGATCTTTGAGGAAAAAGGCAGGGTGCATTTTAATGTCGGAGGCTCGGCAGCAGTAGAAGACTCTCTGAAGATCGTCAGGAGCTACTCCGGAAAAAACCTTGTCTTTGCATTTATGGGGGGCTACCACGGCAGGACTTTGGCTGCTTCGGCAATTACTTCCAGCTACCGCTACAGGGAAAAATTCGGGCATTTTTCCGACCGCGCCTCGTTTATACCTTATCCCTATTGTTTCAGGTGCCCTTATGAAAAGAAGCGGGATTTCTGCGACCTGTATTGCCTCAGGCAGTTTGAGCGGTTGTTTGAAACAGAATATCATTCTGTCCTGAACGTGAAAACAGGTAAATGCGAATTCGGGGCTTTCTACATTGAGCCGGTTCAGGGAACCGGCGGCTATGTCGTGCCCCCGCAGGATTATTTTACCGGCCTTAGAGAAATCCTTAAAAGGTATAATATACTCATGGTTGACGATGAGATCCAGATGGGGTTTTTCCGGACCGGTAAATTCTGGGCAATTGAGCATTTTAATGTTGTCCCGGATATCGTGGTATTCGGAAAGGCGCTTACTAATGGGCTGAACCCTCTTTCCGGTATTTGGGCCAAGGAGAAATTGATTTCTCCGCAGGCCTTTCCGCCCGGCTCAACGCATTCTACTTTTTCCTCGAATACGCTGGGAACAGCAGTGGGTTTGGAAACGGTAAAATTGATCGAAGAATCAAATTTTGCCACCGAAGTCCCTAAAAAGGGAGAGTATTTAGTTTCCCGATTGCGCAAGCTGGCCAAAAAATACCCGCAAATCGGGCATGTCGGCGGCTTAGGCCTGGCAATACGCATAGAGGTCTGCCAGAAGGATAGCTTTACTCCCAATAAGGAGCTTACCGACGCCATAACGAACATCGGCCTTTCCGGTAATTTGGATGTCGGCGGAAAGAAGCGGGGGCTTGTATTGGATGTCGGCGGTTATTATAAAAATGTCTTTACGCTGGCGCCATCCTTATATATTACAGAAGAAGAGATTGACCTCGCAGTCGAACTTTTTGAAGAAGCGCTTAAAAAAGGCATTGCAGCGACTGCTTAAAGGATGCAGCCACGGTCAGTCCGTATCCTTAATTTTGACTCCAGTATCACCGAGCAGCATAATTTAATCCAGCGGTTTAACCCCGCGATAATTGACCTGCGGGCAATCGGGCTTCGTTGCCGGCTCTGGATGAATGCCGCTACGGCAGCAAAGATAAGAGAATCTCTGGATCCTTCCTTAAAAGCTTCAGTAACCTTCTTTGGCTCAGGTGATTTTCACCATATTTCCAGCTTGCTCATCCGCCAGTTTGACGAGCCGATCAGCGTGATCATATTTGATCACCATCCTGATTGGGACATTTTACCTCCAAAATTCGGCTGTGGTTCATGGGTATCGAGAATTCTTGAAATGCCCAATGTCCGCAAAGTTATTCTCTTGGGTGTTTCTTCCGAAGATATTTCCAGCAAAGGTATGCGAACCGCGAATCTGGCTGCGTTAAAAGAAGGACGGCTGGAAATATATCCTTATGCTCATTCGCCTACTAAAGTTTTTCTCCGGCCCGTGCCGGAAAATATATCGTTTGAACTGCGCCGGCATTTACTGCGCCGCAGCATTGTTTGGCAGGAGCTTAAAAATAAAAATTTAAATGATTTTTTCTTAAAACTAATACAACGGCTGCCAACCCGTAAGGTCTATGTAAGTATAGATAAGGATTGCCTTGCCTCGGGTTATTCCCTGACGAATTGGGAAGAGGGTTGTTTTTCTCTTGATCAGCTGCTTCTATTGCTGGGTTTAGTTAAAGAGAAACTGGAAATTGTTGGTTTGGATGTAACCGGCGAGTATTCCTTGCCCTGTTTTGCCAATAAAATAAAGGCGGCCTTAAGCCGCCTTGATCATCCCAGGGATTACTCGGGGAAAGGCAAGCCGCAGGAAGCAATAAATTCAATAAACGAAAAGACAAATATCGCGATTTTAGAAAGGCTGGGGATATGAGCATTTTTCGGGAAATTCCTCCTACTGCCGGTTTCCCGCTTTATCTGAAAGATTTTTTATCTTCGTTTCGGGCCGGAGGGAGCCTAGAAGAAGATTTCAGGAATTATATCGGTTTGGATTACGCCAGGGTAACTTATTCCGGCACAGCCGCCTTTTATTTTATTCTAGAAGCGGCCAAAGATTTATCTCCCAAGAGGACGGTGGTTATTCCTGCGTATGTCTGTCCGCTTATTCCTCTGGCGATTAAACGGGCGGGTTTAAAGATAGAGGTCTGCGATATCAGCCCCGATAGGTTTGATTATGATTACCGCCAGCTGGAAAATATTTGCCTAAAAGATAATGATATTTTGGCAATTGTTGCCGTGCATTTGGCGGGCCTGCCCCTAAATTTTGAGGCGATTAAAAAAATAACAGCAGGCAGGGGAATATTTATCATCGAAGACTGCGCCCAGTCGCTGGGCGCAGAATACAAAGGCATGCAAACCGGCGCCTTGGCCGATTTTTCTTTTTTTAGCCTTTGCCGCGGCAAAGGCCTGACGATCTATGAGGGAGGGGTAGCGGCAACAAATAAGAAAGAATATTCCGTTATCCTTGATAATAAGATTAATTTACTGGTAAAGCCCGGCGGCCTTTCCGAAGTTTTAAAAATGTGGGAATTATTCGGGTATTGGATTTTTTACCGGCCGCAGCTGGCCTGGTTTGTCTTGCGGATACCGGAATTTTTCTGGCAGCTAGAGGGCAATAAGCTAAGGGCGGTTGCAGAGTACTTCAACGAAGATTTCCCTACCCATAAAGTATCCAAATTCAGAATGCGTCTTGGCCACGTCACCTTCCGCCGGCTGGAGCAAGAGATAATCAAGCAGAGGGAAAAAGCGGCTTTTTACCTGGGCCGTTTGAAAGAGGTAAGCGGCGTTCTGGCGATTGAGGAACTCCCCGGCACAAGCGCAACTTATCCTTACCTGACGTTAGTTTTTGACGAACCCGGAAAGCGCGAAGCAGCATTAAAGATTTTACAGTATTGCGGCCTTGGCGTATCGCAGGTTTATGCTTACGCGATCATTGATTATGATTACCTAAAGGCGATTATCCCTCATAAAGATTGCCCTAACGGCCGCAGCCTCGCGGCACGGGAGATAACGCTTTCCACGAGTGCGTTTTTGCGCGAGAATGAAATGGATTCACTTATCGCCAAAATTAAAGAATTATAATAATAAAATCATTGCTAGGAGCCAACATAAGCGGTATAATTTATAGAAAGTTGATGTAAAAAATGATTGATTTGAAAGGAGGAGCGTTATGATGGGACCAATGGGAGTGATAATGATGCTCAAGGCAATGGGGTTGATTGCGTTTATCTTTACCTCATTATTACTGGCGATAAGTTTTTTTGTTCTACTTGCGGCGTATAAAGTCGAACAACGGTGGCTAAAAGTTTTTGGCTATGTCGTAACTATTTTCTTATGGTTTTCGGCGGCGATCGTATTTTCGGGGGTAATTTCCGCTGCGACGATGAAATGTAATGTAGAAGGGCCGATGATGCAGAGAATGCGCATGATGAAGGCTCACAGGCAGCAGATGATGCCTGGACAGATGCAAAAGATGCAGGGCCAACAACAGGGCCAGCCACAGATGCCGGAAAAAACAGAGCCAGCGAAGTAAGAAGGGCAGAGCTTTATTCTAGCGTAAGTACGCCGGAACGCTTATCCCAGCATTTGCAGGAAATCG
>CAIRWO010000080.1 GCA_903882345.1 Candidatus Omnitrophota bacterium
ATTACGATCTGGCCAATCTGGTCAAGAATCATCTTGGCTGGTTCAAGTAAAACTATTTGCCAAGTACTCATATTCCACCTCCTTTGGTTTTATTAATACACTATCGACTTTAACTCTATCATAATCATCGGGTTATGTCAAGAAAAAGTTCTATTAATGGAAACGTAAAATCAGGCAGGTTTTCTTCTTAATCACCGAAACGTTCTTCGGCAGATCCACAACTGAACCGGAAGGCCGGTTAAAAATCAGATCGTTTATTTCTTCAATATGCTTAAAAGTAATCCTGCGTGTGTCGCCTTTTAGACGGGCAATCCCGAACCGCAGGGCTAAATTCTGCATTGCCGGATGCAGTCTTAAGAACTTAGCCAGGTTAATCTTCCTGCCCCAGCGCTCTGTCAGCCTGGCGGCAGCACCCGCTAGATAATCATAGTCATAGCCGACGCTTAAAGCGGTATTACTCAAAATTTCCTTAATGTTCTTATTGTATTCTTTTTCAAGCAAGGGCAGGAGCCTGTTGCGCAGTTTATTCCTGCAATAGGTATCTTCTTTATTTGTCTCGTCCACGCAAAACCCAGTTTTCTTTCTCCTCAAGTATGATTCTATTTCTTTGCGCCTTACTTCGATTAACGGACGAATAACAATAAATCCGTGGATTTTTCTTTTGGGCAGGATCGCCGATAAGCCGTAAAGTCCCGCTCCCCTGATCAACCGCATCAGCACTGTCTCAGCCTGGTCATCAAGGTTATGGCCGAGGGCAATCTTTTTTGCGCCCACCCTGCGGGCAACCCTGAATAAAAATTCCAGCCGCGCATTGCGCGCTGCTTCTTCAAGCGAGCCCCTTCCAGCCGTTTTTTTTACATTTACCCTGCCGCTAGTTACAGGAAGCTTAAGCCGGCCGGCCAGTCTTTTTACGAACTCCGCGTCTTTATAAGAATAGGGCCGCAGCATATGATCCAAATGCGCAACATGCAGTTTAATACCTGACTCCTGCTTCAGGCTGTTTAATAAACAAAGCAGGGCTACGGAATCCGGGCCGCCGGACACTCCGACGATAATTTTCTCTTCCTTCTCGATAAGCTGATATTTTCTTATGGTGCGTTTAATTTTTTCAATAATCATTTTAAAACATGTCTTCGACCTTAACTTCAGGGTGGCGGTAGCGCCTTCTTCCTGAAGTTTTCTTACCGTATTGGATGGCTTCCACAGGGCACCAATGAAGGCAAGCTAGGCATTGTTCGCACTTATGCAGCCATACCGGCCTGCCGTTGGTGATCTCAATGTTGTTTACCGGGCAGACTTTCGCGCAGATGCCGCAACTTGTGCATTTCTCATCCGCCCAAAAGTCTTTATCCATAACTGGTATTTTGGACGAGAATAAATTATAAAGTACGCCGGAAAAAAGCAGATTGATTAAGAATGAACTGCTTTCAACCTTCTGCTGCCTCTTCTCTTTAATTGTTCCAGCGATAATTTTAATCTTGCGTCTTTCTTCTTCAAACATCTCATTTTGTTTTTCCGCAGCTATCGCTCCATAAAGAGGGGTATAGTTACCCGGCATTTTTACGCAGAACCCGCTGGAAAGCTTTAAGCCCTGCGACCTAAGCTGCCTTGCGGTTTGCCCAAGGGCGTCGCCGGCTGTCCCGCCGTAAGTGGCTATGGCGAAAATATATCTTTCTTTGCCCGGTCTTAATTTATTTATGAACTCTTTTACAATTAACGGCATGCCAAACATATATACAGGGTAGACGATGCCGATCCGCTCTGCTAGAGAATCAATTTCTTTATTCATTGTTTTTGCTATGCTAACAATTTCAGCGTCGCCCAGCTCGATTGCCAGGTCACGGGCAACCTTCAGGCAATTGCCGGTCCCCGTAAAATAGAAAATAGTTGTGCCCATATTCATTTCCTCTATTTTTTATTTGGTGGCGGAGAGTGGATTTAAACCACCGACCAAGCGGGTATGAGCCGCGTGCTCTATCAGGCTGAGCTACTCCGCCAAAA
>CAIRWO010000081.1 GCA_903882345.1 Candidatus Omnitrophota bacterium
AAGCTTTTTTAAGACATTAAAGATCCTCCGCGGAGAAAGATAAAATTTTCTCATCGCAAGCCTTCTTAGATATTCCACCTCTTGCGGCTTTATTGCCCCCATATCAAGTATATAATTATTTTGTTCGTACATCCGCCAGTTCTCTGTAGCCAACCATCCTTTTTCCCTGGCTATTTTATAAAGCTGGGTTGACGGCCAGGGGACAGCACAGTAGAATTGGCAGAAATCTATGCCCAGCTTATTCAGCCATTTTATAGTATACAAGCCTGTCTGCATGGTTTCTCCCGGCAGGCCAAAGATTACATGCGCCGTGACTTCCAATCCTGCTTTCTTTGCCAGCCTGACTGCATCCTCGATCTGGCCTACGGTAATGTTTTTATTATTCCTGTCCAGGATATCCTGACTTGCAGATTCTATGCCATAGCCGATCATCCAGCAGCCGGCCAGCTTCATTAACTGCAGCAGTTTATAATCAACCTTATCTACGCGGCTATTACAAGCCCAGCGAACATCCAATTTCCTGTCTATTATTTCATTACATAATTTCTCGACATAGCCCTTGCGTTCCGTAAAAGACTCGCTCCAGACAAGAAAATTCCTGACTTTAAATTTTCCCTTTACGTACGCCAACTCATCGGCAACTATTTTAAAATCCCTTAACCTGAGCTGAACACCGTAAAAGGGCTTTGCCGGACAGAATATGCAAGAATGGCTGCAACCCTTGGAAGTAGTGACCAGAAGAAAAGGCTCTCCGCTTAACGGCAAGAAATAATTCTTCACATTAATTAACTGCCAGGCTGGAAAGGGCAGCTTGTCTAGGTCTTCATCAAAACCGCGGTCAGGATTATGCTTTATCCCTGTAGCAGAACGAAATGAAAGGCCTTTTATCAAAGAACAATCGCACCCGTCATGTTTTAACCTGTTTACAAGCTCAAGAAGACAGAATTCCGGCTCTCCGCGGATCACATAATCCAAATGGTGACACAGAGAGAACGCCTCATCGGGTAAAACTGTTACATGCAAACCAAAGACTAATGTTTTTATTACCGGATTAACTTCCTTGGCTATCCTTGCACAGTCAAGATCGGAATATATGGAAGCTGTGGCGGTATTGATCACAATAAGGTCAGGCTTAAAAGCAGCGATGCTGCGGCTTAACTGTTCATACGACAGATCATCAACTATGCAGTCATCTAATTTTACTTCTACGTCTTCCTTCAAAAGCATGGCTGCCATTGTTGCAAGAGTAACCGGGGGCCATACTGTTGTCCAGGCACCCTTACGCTGCATACACCTGCCTTCCCTGACCATCTTTATGCCGTTAGCGGCCGGAGGATTAACAAGATATACCTTCATTTTTCTGCTGTTATGAATAGCGAACCTGCGATCTCTTTTAAAGGGGTCTTTTCAAGAAAAAGACCTGCCCTGTTAACTGCCCTGACTAAAGTTGATGGGGTGTAAGGATGCAAGAAATCAAACGGTTTGATGAATATATTTTTGAAGCCGTTTTTTTTCAATATTTTCTTCAATTTCCAGCGGCAGAATGCTGTTTCATTGGGAGAATCTCCGGCTAGTTTTTTGATGAATTTCACTTTCTTCTGGAGAAAAATATGCGGGTTAAGCATGTTGGGTTCGGAGAAAGCGAGCCTGCCTCCTTTTTTCAGGACGCGGAATATTTCTCTTAGCGCATTATCAACGTCCAGATGATGCAAAATAGAATTACCCAGTACCAGGTTTAGGCTCTGTCCTCTAACCGGAAGGTAGTCGACATCTGAAACAAAAAAAACGATCCCTTTCCCTCCCGCCACCTTTTGTCTGGCTATATTAAGCATATTATAAGATAAATCAGTGGCAAGCAAGCTTAATCCAAGCTTAAGCAGGGCCTTGCTATATTCTCCGGTACCACAGCCAATCTCAAGTATCCTTAAGCCGGGCCTCAGGCTGCAATAATCTTCAAATAAAGCTATTCGTCTCTGTACGCGTAAAGCGCCGACAGGCTTCAGGTAAACATTGAGCCCGCTGTCAAAGCTTCCTGCCACGCGGTCAAAATATGCCTTTTCTCCTGATCTCATCTAGGACTTCCTCTGGTTTTATCTCTCTCAGGCAACGTTGATTATGTCCACAGTTAGCGGATTTATATTTCTTGATTCTTATGCATGGGCTGCAGCTAAAATCACGATAGAATATAGTGTCAAACTCGCCTTCCGGCCCGTAGATAACCGGGGTTTCCGGGCCAAAGAAAGAAATGGTCGGAATGCCCAAATATGCCGCCAAATGCAACGGCCCGCTGTCATTGGATATAAACAGCCTTGATTTCCCGATTAAGTAGGCAAGCTGCGCCAGGGAAAACTTTCCGGCAAAATTATGGACGCTGGCTTTTTTTTCGGAAGAAACCAATGCTATCGTGCTATCAACATACGATAAATCGTCCTCTGAGCCTATGAATATTATCTGCGCTGAATTTTTCTCGATTAAGCCTTCTGCCAAAGCAACAAAATATTCCTTTGGCCAACGCCTCAACAGGCAGAGTTCGCTTACGTTTATGTTTAGCAAAACCAGATTTCCGGAATTTAACAATGCTTTTTTCTTCAGTAAATCATTAACCTGCGCCTCTTCTTGCTTGCCGCCGGTATTTAATTTAAGTGCGGCTGCCGGGGCATCCGTACCGGCACCGACTAAACCTGCCAAGTCAAGAAAAGATTTCTTTAGCTTTTCGTTTTCCTTAAACCTTACTGTGTCCGTAAAACAATCCCCCCTCCAGATGCCGCCGTATCTAAAACCTATCCTCTTTTTTGCATTGATCAGGCAAGAAACTATGGCTGAAAAACGGGCGGTGAATTCGAGATCAAATGAAACATCGAAAGACCTCCTGCTTAAAGAAAAGACTGGTTTGGCCAATTCCGCGAATAAGCGCAGCGGGCTTCTTATATCAATACTGATTACTTCATCAAAAAGCCCTGACATTTCAAAAATTTGCCTGTTCTGTTTTAAGGTTAGGGCACAAATGTATGCGTCCGGGAACTTCCTGCGGATAACTTGAAAAAAATCGTATGCCAGGATTATGCTACCGAAGCCCCAGAATTTAATAACCAATATTTTATTAAACTTGCCTCCTTCTGAAACAGGGGGCCTCCTTCGGGGGGGCTTAAACATAAATAGGATTAAGCATAATAAAAAACCTAAATATTTATCTAATAGCCGCAGATATTTAATTTTCATTCTAGCTGGTCTTCTTTTTCCATTATTACCTCAGCTTGCGCAAGATCATTTATATTATAATAAAGTACAGCAAGGTTATGCAAGGCTGCCTTATTGCGAGGGTCTAATTTAAGCGCGTCATTATAGGCATTTATGGCCGCGCGGTAATGCCCGGTTTTGGCAAAAATTATGCCTTTAAGCGTATAAAGCATTGGGGTAGGAGAAGACTCCAGCGCCCGGTCGAGATCCATTATCGCGTCATAGAATTCCCCGTTCATAAACCGCGAAATGGCCTTTGCTTCTTGCGCTGACAGCCACGGTTCGATTTTCTCTTCATACGGCCTGCCGGTCTTGCGGGCCAGGTCCTTTAGCCTGAGGTTCGCCTGCCAGCAAAACCTGTCAAGGCGCAAGGCTTGCCTATAGGCATTTTCCGCCTCAGCAAATTCTCCGGTTTTTTTATAAATATCCCCCCGCAAAATATAGATGCTCGTATTCTCGGGATCATACTTTAACATATTTTCCGTTTCAATAAGCGCCTCTTTGCATAACCCTTTTTCGCCTAAAGCGATGGCATAATTGAAACGCGGGATCAGGCTGATATCCGCACGGACGAATTTCAAATTATAACGATAGAAATCCAGCTGATTTCTCCAGTGTAAACTATTAACAAACGCCAGCGCAGCGTAAATAATTATGGCGCTTACCGCGACTAAAACTTTAAACTTTTTAAGCCGCAGGATAGAATACGCCAAAATGACAAAAAAACCTATTGAGGCAAAATATACCCAGTGTTCTTCCATCGCAATATTGGAGCCGAACTTATACATGCTTTTTAATAAATGCGATAGAGACAAGACAAACCACGAGATGCCAAAAAACAAAACAAAATTTTTCTGCCTGACAGATAAAATTAATACCGCGGCCGCGATGCCCGAAGCCAGGATACAGGCAGGCAAAACCAGGTAAGACAGCTGAAAAGAAGGAATAAGGGGTATCGTCCGTAATATATGGAGATGCTGGGGCAAGACGAGCAGCTTGGCATACCCGATGAGCACGCGGGAAAAGTTTATTGCGTCTAAAAGAAAATAAGACGAACTGTATGGCAGCATTTTCAAGGGGGCAAGTATACTTAACCGTAACATCGCGTAAATCACGATCATGCCGGCGAATATAAAAAAATGTAAAAATACAGAATCCCGGGGGATCTTTGTCCTGATGCCCGCAAAGAAAATAACAAACGGCACAAGTATAAGGAACCCCGCCTCCTTCGAAATCAAGGCAAGCATAAAACTAAATATTGCGATAATAAATGCGCTGCCTTTGCGTAAGGCAAGGTACTTAATATAGAACAGCACCGTCATTAAAGTAAACAGGCTGACAAGCAACTCCGCTCCTCCTGATATGGAACTTACGGATTCCGTATGCAGAGGATGCACGCAGAAAAGAATACTGCTTAATAAAGCCAGAGAAAAATCAGAAAACAACCGGTTTAGAAGGCAAAATACGAGAAACGCGACGATAGAATGGAAGAGAATATTGGTAAGATGGTAACCAAAGGGATTCAGGCCCCATACCCGATAATTTAATGCAAACGACAAAGTCTGCAGAGGGCGGTAGTAATTATAGGTCTTTTCTGCGTGCATGACGGATGGCAGGTATTCATCCGTGGTAAAAAGCACAGGGATATACTTAAGGCTCTTTATATATACATTTTGCGTAATTAATATTTTATCATCAAACAGGAATTCACCGTTTATCGAGCCGGAATAAATGACCAGTGCAATCAGTAGCAACAGCAGGAATATGCTTATTTTTGAAAATCGGGACTTATCCATTTATTTTCTAAAAGAAAGCCCCTGTAAAAATATTGCTTAAAGCATTACAGGGACTTTCTTTTTTATAGACCACTATCTCTTCTTTGCTTTCTTGCCGCCTCTCTTCATCTTGGCGCAGGAAACATCACCGCGTTTGTCGATGAAATAGAGATACCCCTCTTTTCTCTTGATACCACATTTTGCTACTTTTTTCGGGCCGCCTCCCTTCTTTCCGCCTCTTGCCATCTTGGCGCAGGAAACATCACCCTGTTTATCAAGATAATAGAGATACCCCTTTGCTCTCTTTATTCCGACTTTCATGACTTTTTCTGCCATATTCTCAATTCACCCCCTCTCGTTTTAGAATTTATTTTAAGTGCCTATCCTTACAGGCGCTAAAATCTGTTTTAACACCGCAGCTGCCGACAACACTGCCAGGAAGCTTGTCTTGCGATTATCGGGATGCGGGATATTTTCGGTACGGGTAAAGATCGTCCCCGCTTCCGAAATAACTTCAATCTCATGGATATTCCTCTTCACGGACGGCGAGGCAATGATCTTGACTGCCGTTTTTTTTGCGCCGATGCCTGCCAGGCTTAATACTGCTGCAACGTTAATATTCTGGGGAAAAGATCTTACCGCCTGTTCCGCAGACCCTGAGAAAATAACCGTGTCTTTTCTGATTGTCTTTAGATTTATCCGCTTTTCTTCAATGGCCTTTACGCCGGAAAAAGATGCGGGGTTCTTACGCGTTATAAGGGTTACCTTGATGATCCTGCCCATCTTAGCTGCTTTTAAGGCATCGATGCCGGCAATTGCTCCGCTGGGGATATAAACCCGTGATTTTTTAAGCTTTGCCAAGGCGCTTAATTCTTTTAAGTGCCCGGTAATGCCTCCCGTGCTCATGATCATAATATCGCGGCTGCGGCAGGAAACCTTTTTGGCAATTTCCCACGCGCAAAGGCTGGAAGCAGACTCGATCACCAGGCCTGATCTAGTAATCAATGCATCTAAGTTGCCGACTGCGATTTTTTTGCTTCCTGAAACAGCTAGAGATAACTTTTGAGCCTTCACGGCATCTAAATCGTAAAGTGCGGCAAGCCTCGCCTGCCCTGAAAATTCCTTCATAATTATCTTGGCGAGCGATGTGCCGATGGCCCCGCAACCAACAATACCTATATTTAATACCTTAGACATATATTATCTATGAGCCTTGTTTTGCCTATCCAAACCGCCACAGCCGTAAGACAGCCATCTGAGATCCGCTTAACCGGCTTTAGATTATCCGGATCAACAACTGCAACATAATCAATCCTAGTTGATTTTTTACTGCTTATAAGCCGTTTCATTGCCGATATAATCCCGGCCGCATTCCTGGCCCCGGAAACAGCCAGCTTTTTTGCCAGCCTTAGCGATTCAGACAATACTAAAGCGTCTTTACGTTCTTCTCTGCTCAGGTAAAGATTTCTCGAGCTCAAGGCCAAGCCGCCTCTTTCCCTGACCGTAGGGATAACTCTGATCTTAACGGGGATGTTCAGGTCTACAGCCATCCGCTTGATGATCACTACCTGCTGAGCGTCTTTTTGACCGAAATATGCGCTGTCCGGCCTAACAATGTTGAATAATTTAGCGACGACCGTAGCAACGCCCTGGAAATGGCCGGGCCTTGATTTTCCGCATAATAAATTGCTCAGTTCTTCAACATAAACATAAGTTTTGAATCCGGCGGCATACATACCCGATACGGACGGATAAAAAATAAAATCAACGCCTGCTTTTTCGCAAAGAGAAATATCATTGTTTAGCGGCCGCGGGTAACGCCTGAAATCTTCATCGGGGCCGAATTGTACGGGATTCACAAAGATGCTTACAACGGTAATATCATTATCTTTGCACGAGCGGCGGATAAGGCTGGAGTGTCCTTTATGCAACGCCCCCATCGTCGGTACAAAACCTATGGTCTTTTTGTCCGCCTTAAGTCTTTTAATAATCACCTGCATTTGACGAGGGCTGCGTATAATTTTCATATTATTTCCGCTAGAGGCTTTAAAACAAAATTCCGGAAAAACAGCCTAGGATGAGGCACCGTAAGAATCTTGGTCTTAATCGTCCTTTCTCCGTAAAATAGTATATCCAGGTCAATGGTGCGCGGGCCGTTAAATACATTCTCTTTACGGCCAAGCTCCCATTCAATTTTTTTTAGTTGCTTAAGGAACATCAAAGGCGAAAGATTGGTTTTGACTTTGATTGCAGCGTTTAAAAATTTCCCCTGGCCAGCAGGACCGCCTACAGGATCAGTTATAAAAAACCGGGAAACTTTAATGACTTTGGTGCGTTTCAATGACTTGATTTTATTTATCGCCGAAATTAGGTTTTTGCTCCGCTTGCCGAGGTTAGAACCGATGCCTAAGTAGCAAATTTCCATCAGGGTATCTTCTTTAGCCTTTTAATTGCTTCGTTTATTTTTTCCCGGGGGACAGTAAGGGCCATGCGTATATAGCCTTCGCCGTATTTACCGAAACCTACTCCCGGGGTAACGACTATATCTGCCTTATCCAAAACCAGGCGGCTAAATTTTATCGAATCGGTCTTACGGGGGATCTTTATCCAGATATAAAAAGTGGCTTTTGGCAGCTCAGCCTGCCAACCGATGGAATGAATGCCGCTGATCAGGGCATCGCGCCTCTCCTGATAAATACTACACATATTTTTAATCTGCTCCTGCGGCCCGTTAAGCGCTTCAACGCCAGCAAGCTGTATTGCCGAAAATATACCGGAATCTATGTTTGATTTAACTTTTGCCAATGCCGATACTAATTTTGGGTTACCGCACGCCCAGCCGATCCGCCAACCGGTCATATTATACGTTTTAGACAACGAATGAAACTCTATCCCGACTTCCATCGCGCCATCGACTTCCAGAAAGCTGGGTGGCCTGTAGCCGTCATAGCTTATCTCTGAATAGGCAAGATCAGAAATAACAATAAGCCTGTTTTTCCGGGCAAAGTTAACTACTTCCAGGTAAAAATTCTTTTCGGCGGTCCTAGCCGTAGGATTATTCGGATAATTAATATATATTAATTTTGCTTTCCTGCGGATACTGGGAGGGATCTTTTTAAGATCAGGCAAAAACGCGTTTGCCTCAAGCAGGGGCATAGGATATGGTTTGCCGCCGGCAAGGATTGTCCCGCCTTTATAAGGCGGATAGCACGGATCAGGCACCAGGGAATAATCGCCCGGCTCTATAAACGCCAGGGGAAAATGCGCTATCCCTTCTTTCGAACCGATGAGCGGCAAAACCTCGCTTTCAGGATCAACCCTGACGCCAAAACGGTTTTTATACCATTTAGATATCGCCTGGCGCAGTAAAGGCATGCCCTGATCAAAGGCATACCTATGCGTTGAAGGATCCTGCGCTGCCTGATAAAGTCTTTCAATGATGTTTTTCGGCGTCGGTTGATCGGGGTCGCCTACGCCCAGATCGATTATGTCTCTGCCTTCTGCCCGCGCCTGTCTCTTGGCCTTATCAATTTCCAAAAAAAGATAAGGCGGTAATTCTCTCAAACGTTTTGCTGTCTTGAATTCCATTGCCTTATAATATAGCATATTTAGACGGATTCGGCAAAAACAATCATGTGGCTGTGCATAGAATTGATATGGCCGATTTTTTGTATTATTTTTGCAAAACCAAGAAAGATCCTATTCGACCACCAGAAATTACTGTGCGCCCTGAATATAAAATCAATATCTATGTCCGCCATTTCCGTTTTTACGACCCGGAATCCGCATTCGGCCAATACTTTTTGCAAGGTATCAGGCGTAAAATACATAAAATGCATCGCGATGATTACGCGTTCCATAAAAAACCTGATCCGCCCGAACGTAGATAAATAAATAAATCTTGCTGCCTTATGAAAAATACTGTCCGCATTGGGAGTATAGATTGCTAAAATTCCTCCTTTTCTCAATAATGCCTTTAGAGTTACAAGCGTTTCTTTAGGCTGCTTAAGATGTTCGATAACACCCCACATTACCGCCGCATCAAATGACGCCGGTTGCAATTTAGGATACGCCGACTCCAGCGTCCCTGTCAAGATATCGATGCCGTATTTATCACGGGCAAGGGAAGTTGCCTTCTCGGAAAGCTCAATACCTGTAGCATGCCATCCTTTTTCCTGCGCCGTACGGAGCAAGCTGCCGTTACCCGAACCAACCTCGATCAAGTTGCCCGTATTCCGGCGGGCCTCCAATTCTTTAAACAACGATTCCCTCTGCCTGCTGTTTTCCTGCGGGCCTTCGCCGCCGGTGTTATTTACCAGTATCTTCCAGTATGCCTCGTGCTCTGTCTTCGTGTCGGCGGTAAGCGCATCAAGAAAAAGCATCCCGCAGGATCTACAACGTAATAAAATCAGGTCAGGCAAATTGGTTGCGGAAAATGACGCAAGGACCTTGTCCCTGCCATGATAAATTATTTCAACCTTAGCTGAATCGCATACCGGGCAAGCTGTCATCGCCTTAGAATAAATTAGTTATGCAAAATTTGGGATTAAAAATATAATTAAGTTCTGTATGGCAATTAAGATAACAATCTCTGCATCTACTGACTGAATGGCGTATTTTATTGTATCCTTGCGCATACCAGATTTTTTTAAGGCCACCTGATTTTACATTCCCTGCGGGCTTATTCCAATTAGCCCAAGGCAGGCAGGGATAAACTTCGCCGTAACAATCAAGGCAACAGGAATTATACCCCGCATAACAGGTAAGCGGAGATTTCCTGTCCTGGAATGCCTGCTCGAATAATTTTATGTTCTGCCAGGAATTTTCTATTTTTGCTCCTGACTTTTTTGCCCGCCGGATAAAATCTACTGCTGCTTTAAGTTTAATAAAAAAAATTTCATCGTAACCGGCTGCGCAGGCAGCAGAAAAACGCTGCTGCGGCACAAACTCAATACAGTCAATATTTGACCTGGAAGAAAGCTCAATCAGGCCGGGAATTTCTCCGATGTTCTCCGGGCCTATTACACTGACAATTTTGATCCGCAGGCGGCTAGCCTGCGGCATCCTGCGCCGTGCAGTATCCAGGCAGCTGACGGCATTCAGGGCTTTATCAAATGCGTCCTTAATTCCCCTTATGGCATCGTGTGCCTCTGCCTTTGAGCCATCGAGAGAAATATTTACGGAGTCTGTGCCTGTTTTTACAATTTTAGAGGCGGCATCTTCATCCAGAAGGAAACCGTTTGTGTTTAAATGTGTGATTACCCCCTGTTCCTTGGTATATTTCAATAATTCAAATATATCGCTTCTTAATAACGGCTCTCCTCCTGTAAAACCTATCCCCGAAACGCCCAGCAGAGCGAACTCCCGGATTGCCTGTTTCATTTCTTGCGTGGACATCTCTTTCGTTGTCTCGGCTGCCGCCGGTTGTTCATGAGACGGAAAATCGCACATCCGGCAGCGAAAATTGCATTTATAAGTTACGATTATTGTCCCGATAAGCGGCCCGCATAATGGCCTGCCCAGTAAAAACGACAGCTTGATCAGGAAATAATGCGCTAGCTGGCGCAAGACCCAAAAAGGGCCATTTTCCGCTGTTTTATTTTTCAGGAAATCAAAATACGCCTTTCTAAACACGCAGCATCCTTTCGGCATCAAAGAAGTTCTTTTTGATCCTCGAGAATACCTCTTCCACGCCAATCTGGCGCATGCACGCGCCCGCGCCTTGAGGATGGCGGCATTTATTCATCTTAGCGTTATAATTGGTAATGCAAGGGCTGCAGGCAAGGCCTTTATAAAACCAAATCTGCTTTTGCCTGCCCCATGGCCCGTAAAGAAACGGTGTATTTGGGCCGTATAAGCCCGCAACCGGTATTGCTAAACAGGAAGCAAGGTGCACAGGCGCGGTATCCGCAGAAATAACCAGGCTGCTTGACTTAATTAAACAAACAAGCTGCGAAAAATCAAGCTTACCGCTTAGATCAAGCGCCTGCTGCTTATTTTCCATATTATTCAATATCTTTTTTACCAGCTCTGCTTCGCGGGATACCCCGGTGAATATGATCTTTGCAGAGAAACTGTTGATAAGTTTATCGGCCAGGCTAGCAAAGTATTCCGGCGGCCACCTGCGCAGGGAAAAATTCTCGCTTGTGCCGGGATGAAGGATAATCAGGGTATCGTCCGGTTTTATCCCGGCGCTCTCCAGCATTTTTTTTACTTCCGGCATTCTGCTTTCACAGCTTAAAAATACAGCCGGCTCTAATAAGAACCCGTCTTTAACTCCGGCAACCTTTACCAAATTATAGAAAGACTGCGTAATATGAATATTATTATTGTAAACAACGGTATCGGTATAAATAAAATGGCGGTGTTGGCCTTTTGTCAAAAATCCGATCGTCCTCTTATTGCCGATCAATGCGCAGAGCAGCGCAGAAAAACGGGCAAATTGTTCAAAGTCGATGATCAGGTCATATCCGGAATTGGTTAAAGCAGTAAGATTATTTTTTAAAGATACAAAAAGCCTTACCATCCCCCTGATATCCAATGTATAGATATTATCAAAGATACCGGCAGCGCGGGAGACTTCGGAATTAATAGAGAGGGTAAGAAAATCGATTTTTGCATCGGGATAAGTATTTTTTAAAGCCGCAGCAGACGGCAGGAGCATCAATACATTACCTACGCCCCAGAATTTAACCAGCAGTATTTTCCGTAATACCTGCGGGCTTTTTATCATCCGCTTCTTTAAGGATGAGCCTTTTACTAAGTAAAACAGAAAAATAAAAGGTATACCGAGATAAATATCTACCCAGCGCACTATCTTAAAGTTCATATTTTAATATACCTGCTTTTTTGCCATTACCGCGATATCTCCGAAACTGGCGGTTACCCGTAAATTATCAAGCCGCAAACCCCTGACTAATCCGCGAAACAGATAATAAAATAACCGGCTGTAATTTGAACGCGAGAGCTGGCTTAAGGCATAGCCTAACCTGAATGACTTTTTGTAAACCGAACTTTTGATTATCGCAAAGCCGTTTCTTTTAAGAAAACTGTGCAGGGTTTTACGGGAAAAGTATTGCAGGTGCATCCTCCGGTATGCCCAGGAATGCCTGCCGAGTACCCTTCCGGAAAAACTTCTTATATTAGGCGTTACAACGTAAAATATGCCGCCGGGCTTAAGTATGCGATAGACCTCGGAAATAAAACTACGGATATCCTCAAGGTGCTCTATGACTTCTATGGCGCAAATAATATCAAAACTCTCTGGAGGCATTTCTGCCTGCCTTATCTCACCGGAAAATACGCCTAATCCCTGTTTCCTGCAATATTCAGCAGCATGGGAACTGGCTTCCACTCCGTAAACAGAAAACCCGCTTGCCTTCGCCGCTTTAATGAAAAAACCATAAGAGCATCCGATATCCAACAGGCGGCTGCCGGCAGGCATAAAGGCTTTTAATTCGGAGATGATCCTTTTATAGGCAATGCCGCGATCTTGCTCCTGAGCAAGATATACCGTATCGCTTGAATCACGGTACAATCCTCTGATATCATCCTTGCCGTCTAATACGGCAAATTGCATACCGCAGCTTCTGCATCTGGCCAACTTATAGAAAATACCAAAATCGGAACTGGTGGGAGTAAAAGCTGTATACTTGGAGCGGCCTAAATTTTTTAAAGGCAGGGGGAAAACTGTCGCCAGGTCAATGGAGCCGCATAAACTGCACTGCTGTTTCATGGCGTAATTCTCCTGAATATTGCCACCCCAAATTCCGAAGAAGTAAAAGGATACGGGCCGATCATCCGCGCTAATTTATAATTATTTTGTATCCATGAATTTATTTTTCTGCCGTAGTCTATGCCAAAAAAACGCAGATTATTGTATTCTTCTGCCTGCTGGCCTACAATAACAATATAATCAACCTTATGCTTATCCAGCAGCCGAATAACATTATCCTCGCCGATTACTGCCAGTTCCTGAGGCAAGAAAGCAGGATATCTCAAAGGCGTATCCCGCAAAGAAAAGAAATTTAGCCCTACGCCCTCCGGAAAAACTACAACTTTTTCATCTTTAGGCAGGCTCTTCAGGTAATCAACCGCCTCCCAGAACCTTCTTGTATATTTATCATCGGGGGAGACAATCGTGCCCCTAGCCGTAGAAACTGAAAAATTCCTGCGCTTATAATTCTTCTGGCTATGGCTGACCACGGGGTAGGAAATAAAAATAAAAAAAAGAAAGAATGAGAATAAATAATATCGTTGTGCCGGATCGTCTATTCTAAGCTTCTTAAACAATGATAGCGGCAACTCGGTAAAGAATACAAAATAGCAAATCAATGCCGGCACTGAAAGGAAAAATCCGTAATGGTTCGGGGAAACTAATAACAACCTCCTTGAAATCAACACAAGAGAAACAGAAAAAAGCGCTAAAAGAGAAAGGTATTTTTTTGAAACATCTGCCTTGGCTGAGAACCACTTTAAAATAAACAGGACTATCCCTGAAATAAGCAGAAGCGGCATCAACCTATACTCGCATCGATACTCCAGAAGGCGCAATAAGCAAAAGGCCGCGGTAAAAGAACACAGCCCCAATAAAACATAGATCAGCATGGCTGATATCTTACCGTTAAAGCGCTTACGAAAAACAGATGCGACAACACCCAATACAATAAACAATAAGCACGCGGAGATTTGATAAAAAAATGACTTAAACAGCTCTTTTAAGTTTAATAAAAGATTGTTTAGCCCGGAATCAACAAAGTAAATCTTATTTTTTGCGGCTATGCAGAACAAAAAAATGTCGCTAAACGATTCCTTAAAACCCTCAAAGGCGCCATTAAGAGATAAAAATAAATAATAAGAAATAACGCTTAATGTTAAAGGAAGGAATAAATATAAAACATAAATATATTTTTTATTTTTTATCGCTGACATTAAGCCGAGAATGAAAAAAGCAAACCAAACCAAAAGGCTAAAATCTATGCGGCAGAGAAAGGCAAAATAGAGGGAAAAACTCCAACCCAAAAAAAACAGCGCGTTATCTTTCCGGATGAACTTAATGAAAAAAAAGAGCGCGCAAAGCAGGAACATTATAAAAAAAGTAGAGGCAATACTATAAGGCAGGATAAAATTAAAGATGCCAAAATAAGCATAAAATCCGAAGGCATACATGAAAAGAAAACCTAACGCGCAGAGAGTTGAAAATGCGCGGTTCAGAAAAAAACGGGATATCCTGTAAATAAGAAAATAAGTGGCCGAGGTAACCAAGATCCCGGTAAAAATCAGGCAATCCAGATGCACCCCGAAAATCTTGAAGAGAAAAGAAATTACGTATGGCGGGAAAAAACCGTAGAGGTAAAAGACGTCCCTGTAGAGAACTTTGCCTTTGCTTATTTGGTAAAATGTCCAGGGATCCCTGAGTGTATCGACTATCGGGTTACCCCATCGATGCCAACTCAGGTGAAGCAAAAAAACAAAACTTACTCCTGCTATAATTATATTAAGATACCGGCTTAATTTTATAACGGATATGCCCGTTGATCTTTCCCCATTGCTCATAAATTAAAATTAAAATCCCTATTTTAAGTTCGTATTATGCAGCAGCACATCCTGCATCGAATATAAACCCGCCGGCTTGCCGAAAACCCATTTAGCTGCTTTCATGGCGCCTAACGCAAACAAGTCACGGGTATGGGCTTGATGTTTAATCTCGATACGCTCGGAATTACCGCAGAAAATAATCGTATGGTCTCCTATGATATCGCCTAACCTTACGGCATGGGCAGGGATCTCTTTTCCCGTCGCCTCCGCAAGGATCTGAGCGAACTTCTTTGCCGTGCCCGAAGGGCTGTCTTTTTTTGCCTTGTGGTGGGCCTCGACGATCTCAATGTTATAATCCGGGCCCAGCCGCTTTGCGATTTCCGGCACCATCGAAAATAAGACATTTACCCCGATAGACATGTTCGGAGAAAAAACTACCGGGACCACATTGGATACTTCTTCGACTTTTTTCAGCTGGGTATCGTTTAAACCGGTAGTCCCCAATACCAGGGCCTTCTTATACTTGGCAACGTAATCGAGGTTTATTTCGGTCGCTTCCGGGACGGTAAAATCTACCAGCACGTCGATCAGGAACATCCCGTCGCTGTTGGAGGATATCTTCAACTTCCCCAGATCCTTGCCGATCATCGGAGTCCCTTTTCTCTCCAGGGCCAGTTGAATTTCGAAATCTTTATTCAAAGAGGCAAGCTCGAATATGCGCCTGCCCATCTTACCGCAAACTCCGGCAATCCCAAGTTTAATCATCATTTCCTCCCCAACCCGTATTCTTGCAAAGCATTTTTAAGTTTTTCTACATTTTCCGGCAGCATTGTAGATAACGGCAGCCTTAGATCCGGCTCGCACATACCCAGGATCCCCATTGCCGTTTTAACCGGTATAGGATTAGTTTCGATAAATATGGCTTTAGTCAGCGGCAGCAAACGGTAATGTATTTCCTGCGCCCGCCGCAGGTTGCCTTTATGGAATTCCGCAACCATCTCCGCTACGTCTTTAGGTACAATATTAGCCACAACCGAGACAATGCCCGTACCGCCGATGGACAATACCGGAAGCGTAAGCGCGTCGTCTCCGGACAATAGATCAAATTTTTCTCCGCACAATAATTTAACCCGGGACATCTGTTCCAGGTTTCCCGAGGCCTCTTTGATAGCTGTAATGTTCTTGCAGTCACGCGCCAGCCTGGCGATTGTTTCCGGTTCGATATTAACCCCGGTACGGGAAGCAATATTATAGAGCATTATCGGAATATCAACGGAGCCGGCTACCGCCTTAAAATGTTCGTAAAGCCCTTTCTGCGTCGGCCGGTTATAATAAGGCGAAACCTGCAAGGAGGCTGTTGCGCCAGCTTTGGCAGCGTGCCTGGTGAGCATGATCGCTTCCTCTGTGGAGTTTGAGCCGGTACCGGCAATCACCGCTACTCTTTTATTTACCTGTTCCACGGTAACCTCGATAAGCCTCTCATGTTCTTCAAACGAAAGGGTTGCCGATTCACCGGTTGTTCCGCAGGGCACAATTCCGGAACTGCCGTTCTTGATCTGAAATTCGATCAGCTCCCTGAACTTTTTTTCGTCGATTTTGCCGTTCCTAAAAGGCGTAACGATGGCGACAATAGACCCGCTAAACATAATATACTCCTTCGTAGGCTTTTTTGGTTTTTCCTTCCAGCCAG
This sequence comes from Candidatus Omnitrophota bacterium, assembly GCA_903882345.1. Taxonomy (GTDB): domain Bacteria; phylum Omnitrophota; class Gorgyraeia; order Gygaellales; family Profunditerraquicolaceae; genus CAIRWO01. The sequence goes on from CAIRWO010000081.1 coordinate 16,240, forward strand.
ACATCAATAAAACGCTCCCCGCTCTTTTTAAAATAAACTTTCAGGATCTCACCGCTTTGCGTATGCACAAAAACTTTTCCGCCGGCGCCCGTCTTTAAAGAAAAAATCAGCGCCGCGGCAACTGAACCTGTGCCGCAGGCGAGGGTCTCATCCTCTACGCCGCGTTCATAGGTCCGGATCCTTATTGAATTGCTGCTTAAGATCTCTATAAAATCAACGTTTGTGCCGCATGGTGAAAACTCTTTATGATAACGCAGCGCCCTGCCCAACGGCAGAATATCGATTTTCTCAAGGCCTTGCGTAAATATAACCGCGTGCGGGACACCGGTATTGATAAAATTCACTTTTATCTGCCTGCCCCCTACTTTAACCGGAACATCCAGCTTTATAGCTTTAGGGTTGGTAAGCTTTATCTTTACGCTATCCCCGTTAATTTCTGAATCGATTATCCCCGCCTTAGTCTCTATTTTTATTTTTGCTTTTTGCTTTTTGCTTTTTGCTTTATATAACGCGATACACCTTGCCCCGTTACCGCACATTTGGGCCTCTGAACCGTCGGCATTAAATATACGCATCCGCAGGTCCGCCTTGCGGGATTTCTCCAGCCAGAGAAGGCCGTCGGCGCCCGCGCCGAATTTTCTATCGCAGATATCTTTCGCCAGAATGCTCAAACTTTTGGCTTTTGGCTTTTGGCTTTTGGCTTCGCTAATCACGAAGTCATTACCCGCCGCCACCATTTTTATGAATTCTATTTTTTGCATATTTTATAAATCGAGAAGAAAGGCGGGTATCGCTTCATTGCGCACCAAGTCGCCGTAACTTTCCCTCTTCCTGATCACAAAGGCCTTTGCTGAAGAAACCATGACTTCCTCTGCCCGCCTTCGTGAATTATAATTGGAGGACATGCTGAAACCGTATGCCCCGGCGCTCATCACTGCCAGATAATCACCCTCTTTCACTGCCGGCATTTCACGTTCCTTGGCAAAGAAATCAGCGCTTTCGCAAATCGGGCCGACCACGTCCGCTTTTTCCAGCGCCTGTTTTTTATCGCCGTTTGCCCTCAATGGCAGAATTTTATGATACGCTCCGTAAAGAGCAGGCCGGATCAGATCATTCATCCCGCCGTCAACGATAATGAATTTTTTCTTAGGCGTTGATTTAATATACAGGACATTGACTACAAGTATCCCGGCATTGCCCACGATAAACCTGCCCGGCTCCATAATTACTTTCAGCCCGGTTTTTTTAAACAGGGGCAGGATTTTTTTCGCGTAGGCGAATGCCGTCTGGGGCGTCTCGTTGTCGTAAATTATGCCCAAACCGCCGCCGATGTTCAGATACTGTATGCTTATCTCTTCTTTTTTGAGCTCGTTAATAAAGGTAATGACTTTTTTTATTGCCGCCACAAAGGAACTCCCCTCAGTGATCTGTGAACCGATATGGATGTGCAAGCCGCAGATCTTTAAATTGGAAAAATTACTATGATAGATAAGGATATTGTAGGCGCTTTTTAAGTCTATCCCGAATTTATTGGTGATCTTTCCCGTAGTGATGAATTTGTGTGTCTTTGGCTCCACGTCCGGATTTAAACGTATGGCAACATTAGTGACTTTATTTAATTTTTTGGCGATACGGTTTATGTTCTCCATCTCAGGCAGGGATTCGACATTAAAAAAAAGAATTCCCGCTTTAATCGCGTCTTCGATTTCTTTATCGGTTTTGCCTACCGACGCATAGACGATCTTTCCCGGCGGACATCCGGCTTTTAAAGCGCGGAAGAGCTCGCCCCCTGAGACAATATCCAGGCCGGCGCCTCTTTTGACCAACGCCTTCAAAATCGCCAGATTGGAGTTTGCTTTTACTGAATAGCAGATCAGAGGAAATACCTGCACAAAGGCTTTGCGCAGTTTTATATAATGGTCGATCAAAGTATGGTGGCTGTAGACGTAAAGCGGCGTGCCGTATTTTACCGCCAGGTCTTCGACTTTTACCTGTTCGCAATAAAGATGGTTATTTTTGTATTTAAAATCGTGCATGGCTTATCTCTTGATTGACTTCTTCGATTTAACTGAAACCAATGGATCAAATAATTTAACTACTTCTTTCTTAACTAATTTTCCAGAGAATTTCTTTAACAAGCCCTCAGGCATAGCTTTTATTTCTATGTTATTATCCAGGGAATATTTCACCAGCTTACCGACAATCGTATGCGCCTCTTTAAAAGGCACCTTTTTATCAACCAGATAATATACGATGTCCGTGGCATACAGTCCCTCGTCTTTTAAGTGCTCTTCTATTTTAGCTCTATTAAACTTGAGTGTTTTAATTAAACCAGCCAGGACCTTTAATTCGCTGGAGACTATCTCAAACGAATTAAACAGCGGCTCTTTATCCAGCTGCATATCTCGGTTATAGGTCAAAGGCAAGCCTTTCATCATCGTTAAAACGCTTACCAAGTTGCCGTATAATCTTCCGGCATAGCCCCGCACTAATTCCAAGACATCCGCGTTTTTCTTTTGCGGCATCAGGGAACTGCCGGTGCAGAAAGCCTCGTCAATTTCTACGAAATCGAATTCTTTCGTGGACCAAATAATCAAATCCTCTGCTAATCGAGACAGATGCATGGCAACAATCGACAAAGCACTTACTATTTCAATCACAAAGTCTCTATCGCTGACGGAATCCAATGAATTAGAAGTGGGTTGTATGTTGAATACTTTGTTAAAATCTTTAATTTCAGACAGGGCTTCAATTGCCTTAAGGTTATACTCAACCGCATCGATCGGGGTACCGGCAAGAGCGCCTGCTCCCATGGTAATCTTTATATTTTTACTTATATAATCTAATCTTTCACTATCTCTCTCCGACATTTCAACATATGCCCAAAGATAATCTTTCAAGTAAACAGGTTGAGCATGTTGTAAATGCGTAAATCCTGGAATAATAATATCTTTATTCTTCTCAGTTATCCCAATTACCGAATTTATTAATTTCGCTATATTATCCCGTAATTCAGAAATATTCAATTTACAATAAAGCTTAGTTGCAAAAACTACCTGATCGTTCCTTGAGCGTGCGGTATGAAGTTTTAACGCTAAATCTCCGACTTTTGTATATAAAATATTCTGAATATTGGTATGAATATCCTCACATTTGCCATCTATTTTAAATTTTCCACTGTTAATGCTATGAGCAATAGAGAGCAAAGCATTATATAATAAGGAAACCTCTTTTGGTTTTAGATAACCGCTCTTTTCTAAAATTTTAACATGAATTCTTGACCCAATTAAATCACACTTAGCAAGCTTCTGGTCGTATTGTATCGACTTGGTAAATTCCTCAACCAACGGGTCGGTTTTCTTGCTGAATCTTCCACCCCAAAGTTTTTTCGCCATTTTTTCTTCCTCCACAAGGAGGACACCCGCGCAATACCGATCAGCGCGGGGTGCCTTTCCTATCTTTGATAAGGCATTCCCCAGAGCCGGATAAAGCCTTCTGCCAGCTTCTGATCGAATTTATCCTCGGCGCCGTAGGTGCTGAGTTCTTTTTTGTAAAGGCTGTTAGGTGACTTCCTGGCTACGGCAACACAATTACCCTTGGATAGTTTTAGCTTAATGCTGCCGGTAACATATTTCTGTGTCGCGTTTACAAACCCATCCAGCCCTGCCTTTAAAGAAGAATACCAAAGGCCGTAATAAACGAGTTCCGAATATTTCAGCGAAATAATCTCCTTAAAATGCGCCACTTCCCTGTCCAACACCAGGCTTTCCAGTTCTTTATGCGCAATATGGAGTATGGTCGCGGCAGGCGCCTCGTAAATTTCCCGCGATTTAATCCCCACCAGCCGGTTTTCTACCATATCTGCCCTGCCTATGCCGTAAAGCCCGCCGGTTTCATTAAGATGGCTGATCAAAGTTTTAAGTTTATAGGCCTTACCGTCAATTTTTTTCGGCAC
>CAIRWO010000082.1 GCA_903882345.1 Candidatus Omnitrophota bacterium
CAATTTTGTGCTTTGTGTATTTAAGCGTTTATTACCTTATTGACCGTTCAGTGTCATCTACGCTGTTGGAGATAATCGAAAATTCTCCCGAAGGTAAACTCAGCGCTAAACAAATAAAACAAATATACGGCATCGAAAATAAATATCATTCCGAGCTGAAGGGCATGCGGGAGGGCGGTTTTATTACTGAAAAATCCGGTTGTTACCGGAATTCTTTAAAAGGCCGTTTGTATGCGCGGCTGGCCTGGCTAATTAAAATTATTTTTAAACTGGGACCCGGCGGATAAAGCGATGTTTACCAAAAGGACTAAAAAAGCGCTAGTCAAGGCAGTGTTTACTAAAAAGAGCCCGGTTTATGTGCAGTTTGCGGTTACTAAGCTCTGTAACCTGAAATGCCGGATGTGTGGCTCTTCATTGTCGAGAAAGCTAGAGACAGAGCTTACGCTTGCCCAGATAGAAAAACTGGCAGATACATTGGATAAACTCAATGTCGGCGTAGTTCTGCTTACCGGAGGCGAGGTATTTTTACGGCCGGATATCGCCGACATCGTACGGATATTTGCTAAAAAAAATTTTACCGTCCGCCTGCAGACAAACGGCATTTTGGCCGACGAGGAAAAAATCAAAGCGGTGTATGCAGCCGGCGTGGAAGAGGTAACTATTTCTCTTAATACCCTTATTCCTGAGAAACAGGATAAGATAACCGGACAAAACGGATCGTGGCAGGAGATCATTGAGTCGATCGCAAGGTTTTCCCGGATACTTCCTGTAAAGGGTACGCTCTTGGGCGTAAACACAGTCGTCACTAAAGAAAATCTGGAAGAGCTGCCGCAGATAATCAGGTTTGTAACCGGGATCGGATTTTATTCCTCGTTGATACCTATCCACCTCAGCCCTTCCGACGAGGATGCTTTTATAATCAGAAGGCATTCGCCGGAATCCGCTTTTCATCCCGGAGACTCCGTAAAGATAGATGCAATTTACAGGCAGGTTATCGGGATGAAGAGGCAAGGTTATAATATTTACAATTCCTACAAATTTTTGCGTAATAGCCCGGCATTCCTAAAAGGGAAAAGAATAAATTGGCATTGCGACAGCCCGTATTTATATTTTGCGATCAGTCCATCTGGGAACTTCCTGCCTTGCGTGGATATCAAAACTTCCATTTCCATGTTGGATGACGGATTCGTTGAGCTTTATCATTCGCAAGATTTTCAGGAAAAGATCGGCCGGATGGTAAAAAATTGCGCCGGTTGTTTCTACGCATGCTGGCCGGAAATTACTTATGCCTGCCGCGACCCGTTTGTCTTGTTGGAGAGGGCAATTTTAAGCATAAAGGCAACGGCAAAGACGCGCAAACCCGTAAACCATTCGCAATGCCTGAGCATCATAGAGAAAATACGCTCCGAATTCCCAGTTTTCTTACCTAATATAAAATAAAATTTTTCCCAAACTCCTTTTACGAGAGATGGTTAGCCCGTACTTGCTTTTCTTCTAAAATATTATTGACAAAATAAAAATTATATGATACTGTAAACAATAACAATTAAATAAATTAGGCGAAAATAAATAAAGAAATTAGTTGCGCAGAAAAAGAAACTTTCAAGCGGATTTATTATCAAATTCATTTAAAATAAATAAGATACAACTAGAATGCTAGGAGCATATCGGGTGCACCGGCAGCGCAAAGAAGACCTAACTTTCCAGAAAAAAGTTAGGTTTTTTTATTTATACAGGAACGAAAGATGAGCTATTTCAAGGTGTTAGGATTTGATAAAGAACCTTTCTCTACCAGCCCGGATCCGGAGTTTTTTTATTTATCCAAAGAACATGAAATCGCTCTTACGAATATCCTTATTGACCTTAGGCTCAAGCGCGGACTTTGTATCATCCTGGGAGATGTTGGTACGGGCAAGACCACGCTTTCCCGTAAATTAATTCAGGAACTTAAATCAAGGGACGATTTTATTTTTAACATTGTTTTGGATCCTTCTTTTGACAGCGAAGAATTATTTTTGACTTCGCTGGTAAGAAATTTTGAAATTAGCTTAGGCGCGAATATTTCCAGCCTTTCGATCGTGGATTTAAGGGAATCTTTGGAAAGGTTCTTGTTCCAGAAAGGGGTAACGGAGAACAAGACCGTTGCGTTGATAGTAGACGAGGCGCAAAAATTGAGCGAAGGCTCGCTGGAATTACTGCGCGTCTTTCTTAATTATGAAACAAATGAATTTAAGCTCTTACAATTAATCCTCCTGGGGCAGTTGGAACTTTATTCTAAGATCATAAATATCCCGAATTTTTTTGACCGGATTAGTTTCAAATATACGCTGAATCCCCTGGATTATAACGAAACAAAAGAAATGATCGCCTTCCGTATCAAGCAGGCGGGTTACCGCGCGAATATGGACATCTTCTTGGAAGAGGCGCTCAAAGAAATCTACGAATTTAGCCGCGGCTATCCGCGCCAGATTACCATGCTCTGCCACAAGGCATTAAAAAACCTTGTTTTGAAAAATAAATTTGTCGTTGATGTCGAAATCATCAATGAGCTGATCGAAGAGGAAGTAAAATCAGGCTGGCATAGAAAAAATAATTTACTGCAAAATAATATTGCCAAGACCAATTAATATGAATCTGTATAGACAAACCGCTAATACAAAATTCGCGAAAGAAAATAAAGGCGGCAGTATAAATCTAAATTCTTTATTGATCCCCCTTGCTACCGTGGGGGGATTGATCATCGGAATCGGCCTAAACCAGGTCGGCAGGGACAAAGGCTTTACCCCCGTTGATTTGGTCGGCCCCATAAAACCTGCGAACGCTTCGCCCAGTGCTCCTCTGCAAAAAGAAACGCCGGTGAGCGCGCCGCCCGCAGAAACTATCAGAAGCAGCAGTCGGCCGGCAGCCCTTGTAAAAACTCCCGATGCGCAAAATAGCATCCAGCGTTTAAAAGACTACCTCAAGAACACCGAAGAGAAAAGCGGGTTTTTAAAAGAAAAGGTTGAGCTTTTAAACAACCTCCTTAATTCCAAAGAAAAAGAATTTTCGAAATTAAACACCGATAACGCCATACTCAAAGAAAACCTGAACAAGACAGTCGAGCTGCAGAATAAACTAAAGGCTGATTTTGAAACAAACCTCAGTAGCCTGAATGCCCAGCTTAACCAAAAAGATGCGAATATTTCCACTCTGAATACGGCTAAGGTAAATTTAGAAAATCAGCTTGCCGAAGTAAATAATAAATTGTCCGTCCTCTCGGCAGATTATACCGCCTTACAGGGAAAATTTGCCCTGCTGGAACAGGAAAAGGCAACCTTAGAAACAAGATTGAGCCGGGTCAAAGAAGACCTGGACAGGCAGGAGGCCGCCAACGATACGCTGAATAAGAATGTATCCGAAGCGACGGCAAAACTTGCCGATAAAGAAAAGGAGCGGGTAGATATCGGAAGGCAGTTGGAGCAATTAAGCGCCGCCAAAAAGGACATGGAATCCGAGCTTGCTCAGCTGAAGACAACGAAGGCCGATAACGACAACAGCATAAAACAGCTTAATAGCCGCATCAATGAACTGAACGGATTGTCTGAAGAGGCAAAAAAATCGCTCTTCCAGATGTCAAATTTACTTGCCGGCAAAGAGCAGGAAATAAATGAAAAACAGAACGAGATTGCGGGCCTAAAAGATAACCTTCTCAAATCCGACGGCGGGAAAAGCCTGCTGCTTGCTTCTTTAGACGAAAAGGAAAAAACCGTGCGCGAACTTAACCTGGCGTTAAACAGCATGGAATCGCGCATGGCGGTTTTACAGAAAGAGCTTGCCGCGGAAAAAGAGCGGCAGGCAAGGGCTGCTCAACAACTTGCGGAGGCAACATCCCTGAATAAAAACCTGAAGAGGAAGCTGAAGAATATTTATATTGAATTGGAATTGATCCGCGCCGAGAGGCCGGATTCCAGATAGGAGAATTTATAGGCTATGTCCCCGCAAAGGCCGGCTACGCCGGAAAAGCAATTGTTGAATCTAATTGAAAAGCCGCTGCCGCGTAATTCACTCAACGTAGCGGCAATAAAATACCACGGCCTGAGCTGGCTGTCTATGGGCGGCTTAAAGGGGCGTTTTGCCTTCTTGAGAAACAGGTTTAAATTCGATTTTGACGTCAAAAACCTGCGCGAATTGGATATCCGGACGTTAAACAAGGCATTGAAGTTTTCGCTGGCGGTTCTGGTCGTTTATTTCATCGTAAACCTATCTACATCCGTAGTCAGCTTAAAGAAAGATTTAAAGTTGCCGGTTAAAATCGATAAGACGCAGGAGGGCACATCTGCTAACAAAATAAATTCTTTTTTGAAATCAGCATCTTATTATCTTGATAAGGCCAAGGAAAAGGACATTTTCCGTAAGGGCATGAAAAAAATCATGGCGGCAGCCGGCGCCATCAATACGCCTTCTCAAAAAATGATGGAGCTTATACAGAATTACCGGCTGGTAGGAATTTCCTGGTCGCAAGACCCAGACGTGATGATCGAAGATAGCAAGACGCAAAGGACATTTTTTTTAAAGAAGGGCCAGGTAATCGAAAATGATATTGTCTTAAAAGACGTATTTAAAGACAGGGTCATTTTAGGTTACGCCGGAGAAGAGATCGAGTTAAGATGATGCGCAGGCTGATTTTCCTGACAATATTTTTTGCGGTTGTTTCGGCGGTGAGCCTTAATCTGACAGCCGAGGAAAACGCCTCTGCGCTGTTCCTGCCTAAAGAAATGAGGTTCCCTCAGGGCAGGACGATTATCGGTAAAGGGGAAAGGATTTCCTTAAACTTGCGTAACATTGATATCATTGAAGCGCTCAAGTTTTTTTCCCTTAAATCCGGGTTGAACATCATCCCTACGCAGAAGGTAGCAGGCAGGGTTACGCTGACCGTTGAAGACGTGCCGGTAATAGATGTCTTTGATATTATGCTGCGGTCGAATAGCCTGGCTTATGATAAAAAAGGAGATATCTACAATGTAATGACGGAGGATGAATACAAGGCTTTATACGGAAAAAATTTTTCCGATACCCGTCAGGTAAAAATATTCCGACTTAAGTATGCTATTCCTGAACAGGCGTTTAGCCTCCTGGAGGCGGTCAAAAGCGAGATCGGCAGGCTCCTGGTCGAGCAAGAGTCAGGAGCGGTTATGCTTATCGATACGCCGGAAAAAATAGCCGAAGCAGAGAAGACCTTGGCGACGCTGGAACAGAAGAACAGCGTTAAAGTTTTTACCTTAAAATACGCCCGCGCCAAAGATGTGGAAGAACAGCTTAAAACACAGCTTGACTCCAAAAAGGTAGGCAGTATAAAATCAGATGAACGCACAAATCAGGTGATTATCCAGACGTTCCCTGAGAGGATGAAAAATATAGAAGAGTTGATTACCAGCCTTGATAAAAAAACCAAAGCCGTGCTCATTGACGTAAAGATCCTGAAAATACAATTGACCGATCAGGAAGACCGCGGTATTCAATGGGAAGGTTTGTTCAACATCGCCAAGCAATACGGTATGACCTATATCGGTTCTTATCCGTTCAGCGCAATACAGTCGGCAACTTCGGCTTTTCAGACAAGGAGCGCGGTATTAAGCAACTTAGGCGGGCAGGTCGGCTCTTATCCTTTTAGCGGCACAACTTCAAGCCTTAACGGAAGCACAAAAACCGTCCTCGGCCAGAATATGCACGTCGGCATTGTAGGCACAAAGCACGATTTTGACCTGGTTGTCGATTATTTATCGACGCTGGGTAAATCCAAGATCATGGCCAGCCCTTCCATATCCGTGGTTAATAACCAAGAAGCAAAAATCCATATCGGTGAACGCCGCGCCTATGTTACCACGACCACAACACAGGGGACCAGTTCAACTACGGTTGCGGAAGAAGTAACCTATATTGATGTCGGCGTAAGATTGTCGGTAACCCCTATTATAAATGACGACGGATATATCACTTTGAAGGTAAAACCGGAAATCTCAAGCGTAGTAGATAATCTAGTTACTTCGAGCAATAACCTGGTGCCGATCATTGACACCAGCGCTGCCGAAACAACGGTTATCGCTAAGGATAGATCAACGATAATCATCGGCGGCTTAGGCAGGGAAGAAAAAACAGAAAGCAGTACGCAGACCCCTTTCTTTGGGAATCTGCCGCTGGTCGGATTTTTGTTTAAGAATAAGACGCAAAAGACCACGCACTTTGAATTAGTAGTTATGCTTACGCCGATTATTTTCGAAGGGGATAAGTTTATTACGACAAAAGAGGCGGAAAAGTTTCCCCTTAAAGAGCCTAAGAAATTTGATGTGTTTAAGCCGGAAACCCAGTTTGAGCAAGGGCCGCCTCCGGGAATAGTTTTGCAAGATGATTTTAATTCTAAAGGGTTTAAGCCTTATAAAGCCGGTAGAACCATAGGAGAAGATGAAGTTAGCGGGCCTCCGGCAATAAGCATTAAAGATAGCGTAGACCTAAGAGGGTTTAAACTTAATACTATTAGCGGGGCAGGCCAGAAAGCAATCGTGGAACAGCCCCAAAGGAACATTTCTCCTTTTAAAGAAGATGCTGCGCCTAAAGGAATTAGAGCTTACAACTAAAGCAGCCGTGGTATTTTTTCAGTAAAGTAGCGATCATTATAATATAGGTAAAGATAAAATGAATAAAAAAAGATACTCTTCCCCGCTAAATCTGCGTAAAATAATTTTTATTTTTGTAGGGATATTTATTTTTACCGCTCTCGCATTTTCTGAAGAACCCACTTCAGTATCAAGTCCGGCAGTAACCCCCGCTTCCGCGGAAACGGGCGCATATGAAGATGAATTAACTACCTTCTTAAACGATTTCAATGCCTTAAAGGAAGAACTGGCGGCAACAAAACAGGATAACTATAAATTAAAAAATGAATCTTTAGCGATAATGCAAGAGAAAGCCGCTCTCGACACCCAGCTTAAAGAATCAAAAGCAAAAGAGCAGGCACTGCAGGCTCAACTTCAGCAGGTTACTACATCAGCTACGGATAAAGATAAAGCGATTGCGGAATTGAGCCAGGCTAAACAGCAACTGCAGGCGCAG
>CAIRWO010000083.1 GCA_903882345.1 Candidatus Omnitrophota bacterium
AGAAAGTCTGGGAGGGGGTTGCCGGCAGGGTAGCCGGGATGAAAAAGCCGGTATTGGTGAAGAATCTAGACATAGATGCACGTTTTCAACGCAATGGTTTCAAACACTACCGCACCAATTCTTTTATTTCTGTACCGCTTTTTGGTTAACTTTGCTTGATCGGATTGATCAATCTTGCGGATAAGTCCAATGGTAAGCCTTTTTCGGAAGAGGATTTAAAAATCGCCTCGGCAATCGCAAATTACGCCTCTTCTGTGGCCGACAGCTTGAATGATTACCTTGAGTTAAAAGAAAAATACGCTTCGGTAGGAAAGTTAGCTGCCGGCGTGGTCCATGAGATAAATAATCCTCTTGATGGGATTATCCGCTATACGAATATCTTGTTAGAGAAGATGGAGCATAATTCTACGGTTCGGGAGTACCTCTTGGAAGTAAAGGGCGGGCTAAACCGTATCGCCAATATCACCAAATCACTTTTACAATTTTCTCACCAAGTCAATTGTCCTTCGTCCAGAAGATACGTGGATCTGCACCAGTTAATTGATGAATCCTTGAATATGTTTAACGGAAAATTAAACGGCAGCATTAAGATAGAAAAGGCATATAAGGAAAAACTCTCCCGGATACTGGATCTAGGGCTGGATCATGTTTTTGTAAATATCATCAAGAACGCGCTGGATGCAATGCCTTCAGGCGGGCAATTAAAGATCTCTACTGACCTAAATGATTCATGGGTAGGGATCAGTTTTAAAGATACAGGTTCAGGCATCCCCAGTGAATACAAGGAGCGCATCTTTGAGCCTTTCTTTACCACTAAGAGTATGGATAAAGGCACCGGCCTTGGCCTGGCAATCTGCCGGGAGATAATCAGTAAGTACGGAGGCAAGATCCAGATGCAGAGTTCCTCAGGCGAAGGAGCCACTTTCACCGTCATTATTCCCAAAACTTATTTAGAGAATGCATAATTCCGATTGTAACGGCAAGTATCATATTTTGATCGTTGACGATGAGCCGTTGGTAAGGAACTCACTCAGCGAGCTGCTGACGCTTTCCGGTTATGCTGTCAGCACTGCCGCTAACGGCAAAGAAGCTTTAAACCTGTTGAAAGATTATACTGCCGATGTGATTATTTCCGACATCAAAATGCCGCAGATGGACGGTATGCAGTTATTGAAACATATAAAGTCCGCGAAACTTGACATCCCCGTAATACTCATCACCAGCTTTGGCAGTATCGAGTCTGCTGTAGAGACAATAAAAGAAGGCGCCTACGATTATATCACCAAGCCGATCGTGGATAGCGAGATCAAGATCATTATCGAAAGGCTGGTTAAACAACGTAAGCTCGTAGAGGAGAACATAAAACTAAAAGAGCAGCTTTCGTTATCGCGTAAGGAACATTTTAATAATATTGTCGGTAAGAGCCCGAGTATGCAGAAGATCTATACTCTTATCGAAGCGATCACCTCTACCCGCACTACCATCCTTATCCATGGAGAGACCGGCACAGGAAAACGCCTGATCGCCCACGCCATACACAATTGTAACGAGCTGGAGCGTGGAAAGCCGTTTGTCGAGGTAAGCTGCGGCGCTTTAACCGAGACATTGCTGGAAAGCGAGTTGTTTGGGCATGTAAAAGGCGCGTTTACCGGTGCGATAAAAGACCGGATCGGCCGCTTTGAGTTATCTAACGGCGGAACAATATTCCTGGATGAAATAGACGCCTTTTCTCCGGCGCTACAGGTAAAGTTATTGCGGGTTTTGCAGGAGGGAGAATTCGAGAAGGTCGGGGATACTAAGACCGTAAAAGTGGATACCCGGGTAATTGCCGCCACTAACCAGAACCTCGCGGATCTGATCGGCCAGGGTAAGTTCCGTAAAGACCTATTTTATCGTTTGAATATCATTTCTATTGAGATCCCGCCTCTAAGAGACAGGAAAGAAGATATCCCGCTTTTAGTTGATGATTTTATTAAGAAATTTTCCAAAACTACGAAAAGAAAAATTGACAGCGTATCCAATGAGGCAATGGTGACGTTAATGGACTATAACTGGCCGGGGAATATCCGGGAGCTGGAAAATGTCATTGAAAGGGCAATGATTTTAAGCAAGGGCCCGGTAATTACTCTATATGACTTACCGGAATCCTTACATAAGAAG
>CAIRWO010000084.1 GCA_903882345.1 Candidatus Omnitrophota bacterium
GCATGGGTGTGAATATCAATAATCATGAAAGTTCGCGATCTCCTCGGCGTTTAAGGAGCTAAAACCTGTTTAGATTACCGCCGGCCTTACGGTTTTAATGATCTAGCCGAACATCTCAATACAAGAGATGCTTTTCTCTCTTCATTTTTCTGGTATTTTACTTATCCTGCTGTGTTTTGTCAAGTTAAGCTTCTGATCAAAAGTGTAAGATTCATAAAATACGCAATGGTTTACGCGGAGGCTGCCTTGTAGAATATTCTTTAGAAATAAATGTAGGAAAAAGGAATTTTGACAGCCGCCAGGTTGAGCTTTAATAAAAAAGTTACCATAAAAGCAGCTGTTGAAGCAAAGAGAGAAGCCAACCCAGGGCAAAATACGCTGGCCAAAACAAGGCTAAACCCGACCAGGGTGATCAAAGTCGCCAGCGGCACGATGAGGATATTCAAGAAAACGCTTATCGGCGAAAAAATACGGAAATTATACGCGATTATTCCCGCTGTCCCCAGCCAGGCAGACAAAGAAACCAAGAAGCCGTCTAGAAAAAATCCGGTTAATCCGGCCAGGCTCTGCTTAACTCTTAGCAAATTTTTTAACTTTGGATAGATCCAGACGATCGCCCAGACACTAACAAAAGAAAGCTGAAAACCAATATCAAACAACTGCCGGGGGTTTACGGCAAGAATAAATAAAGCTGATAAAGCCAAAGCGTTATAGATATCCGGCTCCCGTTTTAAAAAGTAAGCAAATAATATAACCATAGCCATCACTGTGGCTCGCACTACAGGGTTAGCCGCGCCGGTAACCAAACAATACAAAAGTAAACATACAACTACCAGGATAATCCGCGCCTTCCGCTTGATACGGGCCATCTTAAACAAAAGATCGGACAAAAAAGCAACTATGCCTACGTTGAACCCGCTAACTACCAGAATATGCACAGTACCGGACCTGATCATTACGCTGTTTACCAACGGCGGAAGGCCCCTTTTCTCTCCTAAGACCATCGCCGAAATTATCCCGGCGGATAGCGGCGTAGAGTAACGCGCGATTTTCTCTTCTAACGCATCTCTTAGCCGCAGAGAAAAACGCTTAAGCCAAAAACCCTGGTTAACTTTCAGCCGAACTAGATCCAGAGAACTGTTCACCCTCATCGAAAGATAAACGCCTTGCCGAGCAAGATAATCGCTATAACCGCTACGGGATTTACCGTACTGCTTAAGCCGAAGTAATTCTCCGGTAAGCAGTAAAGTATCCCCATAACTTAAATCGCAACCAAAATCCAAAGTAACCAGGATTTTGCCGCAGCATTTATAACGGTATTTTTCCTGCTGCATTTGACAGACATCAAAAATGAAAGTACTCCTGCCACCATTTACCTCCGGCTGGCTGTCCACAAAACCTTTTACGCTGTAAATATGCTGCTTACCGTATGCAAGAAGCTTGATAATATGCTCAGCCGGCAGGATATAGGAAACTTTTAAGGTGAGCGCGCCCAAGATAAATACCGCCAGAAACGCTAAACACAAAA
>CAIRWO010000085.1 GCA_903882345.1 Candidatus Omnitrophota bacterium
CGGACCAGGAGGCTCCCCAGGTCGCTAAGATTGAGACAACCAAGTATGAGGCGATCGTCACGGAAAAAGATTACGAGAAAATTGTGGCGCGCTGCATTGAGACGCGCGGCATAAAGATCTCAGTGACACACTTGCCTATTCCTGTTTTGTATAGCCCGGCCTTTGAAGGGGAACGCGTGCGTAAAGAAAATCTTAAAATCGAGTTCGGCGGTAAATATTCGGCGGCCTTTGAGTTTCTTACGTCGAAGTCTATGGAGGAGGTTCAAGACGGGAGAATCGAATTGATCGGTCCTGATATTCCTATCGAAGGGCCCGGGGCTTTGCCGTTAGGCCTCTTGGTAGAGGTGGCGGCGCGCAAATTCAATAAAGATTTTGAGCCGATCCTTGAGCGGCAGATCCACCGTTACATCAATGAGGCTCAAGGATTGATGCACATGGGCCAGCGGGATATGGTTTGGGTGCGCATTTCTCAAAGCGCCTATGAAAAAGGTTTTAGGTTGAAGCACATCGGCACGATCCTTCATGCCATGCTGCATAAAGATTTTGGCGCTATCGTCGATAAGGTACAGGTAAAAATTTTTACGCGCCGGGAGGATGTGGAGAAATACATAAAAGTCACTCGTCAGGTTTTCGAGGCGCGCGATGAGCGCCTGCGCGGCATGACGGACGAGAAGGTGGATACTTTTTATAGCTGTGCCTTGTGCCAGTCTTTCGCGCCCAACCACATCTGTATTATTACGCCGGAGCGGTTAGGGCTTTGCGGGGCTTATTCCTGGCTCGATGCCAAGGCGGCTTATGAGATAGCACCTACCGGCGGCAACCAACCTATCAAAAAAGGCGATTGCCTTGAAGCGGCTCTAGGTCAATGGAAGAATATTAATGATTTTATCTTTAATGGATCTAATAGGACGATCAGCGAAGTGAGCATGTATTCGCTTTTGGTATCGCCTCAATCCAGCTGTGGTTGTTTTGAGTGTATCGTCGCCCTCTTGCCTGAGGTTAACGGAGTGATGGTGGTTAACCGCGATTATGCGCTTAATACGCCCTTAGGGATGACCTTTACGCAGCTGGCGAGTTCCGTGGGCGGCGGCGTTCAGACGCCGGGTTTTATCGGCGTGGGCAAACTTTATATCACCAGCAAAAAATTTATTTCCGCCGAAGGCGGCTTTGCCAGGATCGTCTGGATGCCGCGTGATTTAAAAGAAGCGTTTAAACTTAAGTTAGAAGAACGTGCGCATAAACTTGGTCTAATAGACTTTTATGACAAGATCGCTGATGAGACGACGGCTAATACCCCTGAAGAACTTTTGGAATTTTTAAAAGCCAAGTCGCACCCGGTGTTATCCATGCCGCCGTTGTTATAGATTATCGTTGATTTGTTTTTCAATGGAAAAGAAAAGGTCGGGCATCGAACGTTGAATTTAATCTGTTCTGTGTGAGCGGAGCTAAGCTCCAATCAAAGCTGACTATTTTTGATATAGAAATAATAAGACAGTACTGGCAGAGATTTGGGAGGCAAACATGGAAATAACTGTACAATTAAATAGGGATGATTATAAGGAATTTACCAGGTATGTGTTAGAAAATAAAAAAATAAGCAGGCTGAAATACTTCCTTTGTCCAGACCAAAGTTAAGTGAGTTTAAGGTAGAGAATTTTTTGAAGATCCCCACCTCGCCTATTTGATCCTTTTCCTAGAAATTCCAGAACTTCCTAAAAAACATGCCCTCTAAATGCCTCTCTACGCGATGATCTCAGTGTGAGCCAGCCTGAGAGACGTCGGAAAATTCTGCCGGCAAAATCAAAGAACTTTCTTGAACTGGGGGACAGAATTTCAACCCCGAGTAAACCTCCCATGGCGTTTGATAATCCAGCGACTGATGGAGCCTTTCGGTATTATACACATTAAAATATTTCCCGAGACCATTGTGAGCGGCGCTCATCGTCAGATATTCCTGGACATAAATATTCCCGTATTTTACCGTACGCCAAAGACGTTCGATAAAAATATTGTCAAAAACCCGGCCTCGCCCGTCCATGCTGATCCGAATTCTTGCGTTCAACAGCTTCTGCGTAAAATCGATCGACGTGAACTGTACGCCCTGATCGTTATTGAAGATCTCAGGTCTCCCGAAGCGCAGGGCTTCCTCGAGACATTCCACGCAAAAAGACGTATCCAATGTGTTGCTGAGCCGCCAGGCCAAAACATATCGGCTGAACCAGTCCATGATGGCCACCAAATAACAGAATCCGCGAGCCAGCTGGATATAGGTAATGTCAGTTGCCCAAACCTGATTGGCCCGGACAATCTCGACGCC
Source organism: Candidatus Omnitrophota bacterium (assembly GCA_903882345.1). Lineage (GTDB taxonomy): Bacteria > Omnitrophota > Gorgyraeia > Gygaellales > Profunditerraquicolaceae > CAIRWO01. The sequence continues at coordinate 2,318 of CAIRWO010000085.1, forward strand.
CTTAAGCAGGTATGGATAAATCCGATGCTCCGGGTGCTTCTGGCTCAGCCGCGGCTTCGGATAGATCGCCACCAAGTTCATCGACCGCATCAACCGGCGGATGAGCTTCTCTCCGGCGGTATGGCCCAGACGGCGTAAATAGTACATCATTTTAATGACGCCGCACGGATCGTCCATGAACTGCTTGTCGATGGCCGTCCGTAGCCGATGTTCTACTGCGAGATCTTTCTCCCGGTGCCGATAATATAAGTTCGACCGGTTAAACCCCAGCAATGCACATTGCCGTCGAATGCTCAGTTCCAGATCCTTTTTGTCAATGAACAATACCTTTTGCCCGAGACTTATAGTCCGAGCTTTTTTTTTAGCCAGGAGTTCTCAACCTGGATGCGCCCGATCTCTTTATACAAATTCTCTATCTGTTGCTTGGCATCCGGATCCTGATCGTTTTTACGAATAAAAATGTCCGCGATATTGTCATGCAGTTGTTTTTTCCATTTACTGATCATGGCACTGTGGACTTCATGTTCAGAGCTCAGTTCTGCAATCGTCTTAATTTCCTTGAGCGCCTCCAACGCCACGCGCGCCTTGAATTCTTTCGGATACTGAATTCGCTTCTTCATCCCGGCCTCCTGGTTGAGGGGTTCATTATACCCCAATTTTATAGCTTAACCAGTGGTCTGAATTTAGGGAAGTATTATAGGCGCTTTAGTCTCGCGTCATATATTTTTTTTATTTGTTTTGTAATTTTAGTTAATTATAAGAAGATATCAGATTTCAAATACATGTTTGGACAACTATTATTTATAGTAATATTATTAACCGTATTCCGATTTATCTTTTTTAGAATTAATGTATTCTTTTCTAAATATATACCAAACAAGGAAGGGTTGAGCCTGCAAAAAAAGAAAATAATAATTGGCGATGAAGCTTTAATGGTGGAAACTGATCTGAGCAAGACATCGATGCAATGGAATGGAATCCAATCTATCGAGGAAAATAATAATTATATATATATCTTTATTGATAGGCATATGGCACATGTTATCCCGAAGAGATTTTTTAAGACTTCCGATGAGTGCGGAGAATTCGTTAAGAGTTTAAAGGTTAAGATTGAAG
>CAIRWO010000086.1 GCA_903882345.1 Candidatus Omnitrophota bacterium
AGCAAAGGCCGCAGTTGATGCGATGATGCGGGAAAAGATCTTCGGTGCAGCCGGCAGCCGCGTGATCATTGAGGAATGTTTAGAAGGACAGGAAGCGTCAATCCTTGTTTTTACCGACTCAAAAGAAGTTATCCCTTTGGCCTCTAGCCAAGACCACAAGCGGATTTTTAATAATGACACCGGCCCGAATACCGGCGGAATGGGCGCCTATTCTCCGGCGCCGGTTGTTACTCCGGAATTATTCAAGGAGATATTGGATAAGATAATTTACCGTACGATCAACGGCCTTGCCAGCGAAGGTATTGATTATAAAGGTGTTTTGTACGCCGGGGTGATGCTGACGAAAAACGGGCCAAAGACGCTGGAATTTAACGTGCGTTTCGGCGACCCGGAAACCGAGGCAATACTGCCGCGCCTGAAATCGGATCTATTGGAAGTAATGCTTGCGGCAAGCCAAAGTAGCTTAAGCAAAATTATAAAAAGCGGCGGGCTTATCTGGGATGAACGGCCTTGTGTTTGTGTGGTCTGCGCGTCAAAGGGCTACCCGGGAGATTATGAAAAAGGAAAAGAGATCTCTGGCCTTAAAGAGGCAGCTGAAATGAAAGACATCGTTATTTTTCACGCCGGAACAAAAAAAGAGCAGGATAAATACATCTCTAGCGGCGGAAGGGTGCTGGGTGTTACCGGATTAGGCAAGACCATAAAAGAAGCGATCAGTTTGACCTACCAGGCAGTAGAAAAAATACATTTTGACGGGATGCATTATCGTCAGGATATCGGCAGGAGGGCATTATGAGTAAAGCAATAAGTATTATTATGGGCAGCCAGTCGGACCTAGAAACCGTAAATGAAACAATAAAATTACTTAAAGAGTTTAAAGTCAACTTTGAAGTAAAGATCCTTTCCGCTCACCGCACGCCGAAAGAGCTGGAAAGGTATGTAGCAGGGGCAGGCAAACGAGGCATAAAAGTTTTCATTGCCGCGGCCGGCGGAGCAGCCGCGCTTGCCGGAGTGATTGCCTCCCATACGGCGCTGCCGGTTATCGGTATACCTATCGAGACAAAGAGTTTAAAAGGCCTGGATTCGCTTTTGTCTACGGTCCAGATGCCTGCCGGTATTCCCGTAGCCTCGATGGCTATCGGTAAGGCCGGGGCAAAGAACGCCGCGATTTTTGCCTTAGAGATTTTGGGGATAAGTAATAAGACAACAGGGTCAAAATTAGCCGCTTATAAAAAAGGGATGAAGAAGAAAATTTTGCTGACGAAACTTAAATTCTAGAGTATGCCTTTAACCAAAATAATCAAAGCCGATCCGCTGAATCCCGATGAAAACGTGATTAAACAGGCCGCGGAGGTTTTGCGGCGGGGCGGCTTGGTAATAATCCCTACGGAAACCGTCTACGGCATTGCCGCAAACAGCTCGGATGAGAAGGCGATGCAAAGGCTCAGTGAAATAAAACAGCGGCCAAAGGATAAGCCCTTTTCTTTGCTCATCGGGAAAAAGGAAGCAATTGAAGAATATGCGCTGAATATTCCGGTTTGCGCTTACAAGCTAATCGATAAATTCTGGCCGGGGCCGCTGACTATTGTATTGAAATCTCAAAATAAAGATACTATAGGCCTGCGCATGCCCGATAGCGATATCGCCCTGAGTATTATTTTAGAATCAGGGTTGTCTCTGGTTTGCCCGTCAGCAAACCTCGCCGGCAAACCCGCACCAACAGACTTTGCAGCGGCAATCAAAGACCTCAACGGTTTGGTAGATCTGGCTATTGACGCCGGTAAAGCTAAAGTAGCCTTTGAGTCTTCGGTCATTGATTTGACGGTTGAGCCGCCGGTTGTATTAAGGCAAGGGGCGATAAAAAAATCCGCGCTCCTTGATGAAACAAAGAAGAAAATCGTGCTCTTCGTCTGCACAGGGAACTCCTGCCGTTCGGTAATGGCAGAGGCACTGCTGAAGAAAAAACTAGAGGAAACCGGCCGTAGCGATGTGGAGGTTTTATCCGCGGGAATAATCATGTTCGCCGGGCTGGGCGCCAGCGAGGCGACAAGAGAGGTTTTACGCAGTGAAGGTATTGATGTTTCCCGTCATCGTTCTCAGATGGTAACGCCGGAAATGGTCAGGAAATCCGACCTTATCCTGGTGATGGAAAAACTGCATGAGCAAAGAGTTTTGCAGATTGCTCCGGAAGCAAAAAATAGAGTGTTTTTACTGAAAGAATTTGTTAAAATAGACGACAGTGACTTGAACATTGCCGATCCGATCGGCGGGCCAACGGAATTATACCAGCAAACCTTTTCCGTAATAAAGCAGGCCGTAGAAAGGATAATCGACATCATATGAGCGATATCATACTCATCGCCGCTGACCACGCGGGGTTTGTTCTAAAAGAACAATTAAAAGCTTATCTATTGAAAAATGGCCTGCGGCTCAAAGACCTGGGTACGTATTCTCAGGAGCGTTGTGATTATCCGGTTTTCGCTTATAACCTGGCAAAGGGTATTTCCCGTAAGCAATACCGCAGAGGTATCCTTATTTGTAAGAGCGGCATCGGCACTTCTATCGTGGCAAATCGGCTCCCCGGCGTGCGCGCTTCGCTCTGTTATAATACAAAAGCAGCCCGGATGACCCGCGAGCATAACGATAGTAACGTCTTAGTGCTCGGCTCAGGGTTCGTAAACGTAAGACTTGCAAAGAAAATTTTTGACGTATGGTTGGCTACAAAATTTATGGCCGGCCGCCACAAGAGGCGGCTCAATCAGATAAAAGAGATCGAGAAAAAGATCGGGGCGAGGGCTGGATGAAACACATTAAAATTACTGATCCGGAAATTTATCAGATCATAAAAGACGAGATAAAACGGCAGGAAGATAACCTGGAGCTGATCGCTTCGGAAAATTTTACCTCGCTGGCAGTGCTTGAGGCGCAGGGCAGCATCCTGACCAATAAATATGCCGAAGGTTATCCCAAGGCGCGCTGGTACGGCGGATGCGTGAATGTTGATAAAGTGGAGACCTTGGCGATCGAGCGGGCGAAGAAGCTTTTCGGCGCAGAGTACGCCAACGTGCAGGCGCACTCCGGCACGCAGGCAAACATGGCGGTTTATTTCGCCTGCCTGGAATTAGGGGATACCGTATTGGCGCTTGACCTTGCCTGCGGTGGCCATCTTTCCCATGGGCTGGCACATAATTTTTCCGGGAAATTTTATAAAATTGTTACCTACGGCCTGGATAAAAAAACGGAGATGCTTGATTACGATAATATTGCTTATCTGGCCAAACAGCATAAACCAAAAATGATCCTTGCGGGAGCTTCGGCATACCCGCGGATAATGGATTTTAAAAAGTTCCGCCAGATCGCCGACAGCGTAGGGGCTTATTTATTCGTCGATATGGCGCATATTGCCGGCTTGATTGCCGCAGGAGTGCACCCTTCGCCTGTGCCTTATGCGGATTTTGTCAGCTCAACCACTCACAAGACATTAAGGGGGCCGCGCGGCGGGTTTGTGCTCTGTAAAAAAGAATTTGGCAAGAAACTGGACAGCCGCATATTCCCGGGGATCCAGGGCGGGCCGCTGATGCACGTGATCGCTGCTAAGGCAGTTGCCTTTAAAGAGGCTTCTACGCCCAAGTTCCGCGCTTATCAAGAGCAGATCGTAAAGAACGCCGTTAGTCTGGCAAAGGCACTGGCGCAAAATGATTTCCGCATTGTTTCCGGCGGCACGGAAACGCATCTGATGTTGGTAGACCTGTCAGAAAAAGGCATTACCGGAGCAGAGGCATCCGGGCTCCTGGAAGAGGTAAATATCACCGCCAATAAGAATCTTATTCCTTTTGATAAAGAAAGCCCGGCAAAGACCAGCGGCATACGCCTGGGCACGGCTGCCGTGACCACAAGGGGCATGAAAGAGCCCGAGATGCGCCAGATTGCCCGCTTCATCCATGAAACAATAGAGGCAAAGGGCGACTATAAGAAAATGAAAGAAATCAAAGATAGCGTGCTGGCTTTGGCAAAGAAGTTCCCGTTATATCCTGAATTGAGGAACGCATGATGAAAAGGAAAGAATTGCATAAGCATAAACGCCCCAGCTGGGACGAATATTTCCTGGAAGTCGCCGGCCTTGTTTCCAAAAGATCGACCTGTTTACGCAGGCGCGTAGGCGCTGTATTGGTAAGGGACAAGAAAATTTTATCTACCGGTTACAACGGCGCGCCATCCGGCGTGAAGCACTGCATTGATATCGGCTGTCTTAGAGAAAAATTAAAGATCCCTTCCGGCCAGCGCCATGAGCTCTGCCGCGGCCTGCATGCCGAGCAGAACGTCATCCTACAGGCGGCTTTGCACGGTACAAGCACCAAGGGCAGCGACCTTTACGTTACCAATCAGCCTTGCATGATCTGCGCCAAGATGCTGATCAATGCCGGGATCAAGGAGATCATAATTTGCGACGGTTATCCCGATGAAATGGCGGCAAAGTTCTTAAAAGAGGCCAAGGTGAAAATAAGAAAATTTAACGCTAAATGAAATGCCCCCACTGCGGTTATAAAGAAGATAAGGTCGTGGATTCGCGGGCGACGCAGGAACAGTTTGCCATCCGGCGCAGGCGCGAATGCCTGAAATGCGGTAAGCGGTTTACCACCTACGAATATATCGAAGAAGTTTCTCTACTGGTGATAAAAAAAGACGGCCGCCGGGAGCCGTTTGACCGTAAAAAGATCCTTGCCGGAATTATCCGCGCCTGCGAGAAACGGCCGATCAGCATGGAAAAAATGGAGGAAATTGCCACACAGGTAGAGCGAGCAGTGCAGAAGAAGACCGACCGCGAAGCGCCTTCCTCGAAGATCGGCGAACTGGTGATGGAAAAGTTGAAGCTCTTGGACGACGTTGCCTACGTAAGGTTTGCCTCGGTATACAGGCAGTTTAAAGATGTCAGCCAGTTTATGTCGGAATTAAAAGAGATGCTGGGCAAGGAAAAAAGGAAAGCCAGATATGATTGAAATGGAACTCAGCAAGATAGTCATCGACGAGAAAAGGCATGACCAATTGATCGTGTTGAAAGAAAAAAACGGCACCCGGATCCTTCCGATTGTCATCGGCCTTCCGGAGGCATCGGCGATCAAGTTAAAGATCAGCGGCTTTACCCCGCCGCGGCCGGTGACCCACGACCTCCTGCATAATACGATCAGGGACCTTGAGGCAAATATCGAAAAAGTGGTGATTGATAAATTAGAAGGCGAGATATTCCACGCCAAGCTGATCATCACGACAAATACCGGGCATACAAAAGTTATTGACTGCCGTCCTTCAGACAGCATCGCCCTGGCAGTAAGGGCGCATGCGCCCATCTTTGTGGAAGAAGAGATCATCCGGCAGTCGGAGACGTTGAATAAGAATAACATAGTATGACCTGCTCAATAAGGCCTCAAGATGCCAGCCTGCTGAAGCAAATTTATCATTTTTCTCTCTCCCAAAAAACAAAGCTCTACATTGTCGGCGGCTACCTACGGGACCTCCTGCTAAAAAGACAGAAGGACAATCCGGACATTGATTTTTGTCTTTCCGCTCAATCGATAAAATTCGGCAAAAAATTGGCCTCCAAGATCGGCGCCGGCTTCGTGGTCCTGGATAAAGAGCACGGCTGTTGCCGTTTGGTAAAAAGGATAAATGATAAGACATACACTTTGGACTTCGCGGATTTCCGCGCCGCTGGTTTAAAGGCTGACCTCCTGCATCGCGATTTCACGATCAACTCTTTGGCTATCGGCCTGGAGGAAGCAATTAATAATAAAAATTTATCCGATTCTATTATCGATCCTTATGCCGGTAGAGAGGATCTGCAGAAAAAGATCATTAGGGTAATAAATTCCAAAAGCTTTGATGAGGATCCGCTGCGCATCCTGCGCGCCTTTAGCCTTGCCTGCATCTTCGGTTTTAATATTGACAAGGCAACAGTCAGCTTGATAAGGCTTAAAAAAAATAAATTACCCGTTGTTTCCTGGGAGCGTATCCGCGACGAACTATTTAAGATTCTTGACCGGCCCAATGCCTTCGGGTATCTAAAGGATTTGGATAAATTGGGGATTTTAGAGCTGGTCATTCCGGAAAGCGAAATTATGCGCGGGGTAAACCAGGGTCCGTATCATCATCTGGATGTATTTAAGCATTCCCTGGAAACCGTAAGGCAGCAGGAAATAATAATCCATGAATACAGCCGCAATAGCGACGTGCAAAATTATCTTAATGCAATTATTTCCGGAGAGAGGCGGCGGCGCGGGCTGATCAAGCTGGGCGCATTCCTGCATGATATCGGCAAGCCTGGCAGCCGGCGGCGCAAAGAAGGTAAGATCATTTTTCACGGCCACGAACGGATTGGCGCGGAGATCTCGAAAATAATTGCCAAGCGGCTCAAGCTTTCGAACGAGGAGCTTAATGCCTTGCGGAAAATGGTTTTCTGGCATTTAAGGCCGGGATACATGGGAGATGCCAAAATACTTACTGCGCGGGCAAAATTCCGTTATTTCCGCGATGCTGCCGAGGAGAGCGTAAGCGTACTTTTGCTGTCACTGGCTGACCAGCGCTCAACCCGCGGGCCTTTGACTTCCGATGAGTCCCGGCTGCGCCATGAAAAGGTGGTTTCCGGGCTGATCAAGGAATATTTCCGCAAACAGAAAGAAAAGAAAATACCGCGTCTGGTAAGCGGCAATGACCTGATAAGAAAATTTAAACTCAAGCCTTCGCCTTTATTCGGTAAGGTCTTGGCCCGGTTAGAAGAACTTCAGGCTATCGGCAGAGTCAAAACCAAGACACAGGCGCTGGAGGCAGCCGGAAAGATTGTTAAAGAGGAGGGGCGGAAATGAAAACATTAAAGCGCTATTTTATTACAGGGTTGATCGCGATCATCCCATTATTCTTAACAGTTTATCTATTCATCTTCATCTTCCGGTTTTTCGACGGCATTCTCGGTGGTTTCCTGAATAATTATATTAAGGCTCAACTCGGTTTTTCTATCCCGGGGCTGGGCTTAATCTTGTCTCTGGCGATTATCCTGCTGGCGGGGTTTATGACCAGCCGCTTTGTCGGCCGAGAGATATTCCTTTTATTGGAAAAATGGTATGCCAGCCTTCCCCTGATAAAAAGTATCTACCCTGCTTTTAAACAGTTGACCACATTTCTTTTATCGCAAAAGGAGGGCGGCTTTAAAAAGGCAGTGCTGGTGGAATATCCCTCTAAGGGGATTTGGTCAATAGGGTTTTTGACTAACGAAGGATTGGAGAAGATCAATAACGCGCTGAACAGGGATATGGTGGCG
>CAIRWO010000087.1 GCA_903882345.1 Candidatus Omnitrophota bacterium
CCAAAAGGAGTCTTTTTTTATTTCTTTCTCGGTACCCGGAAGCAAAATCGGTCCAGGAATTTTTCTATAAAGATTTATGAATTCTGATGAAAAATCTAGCTTTTTAATTTTTAGAAAAGTATCCAAATACTTTTCTATTTTTTTGAACAAATCGTCTTTGCCACTATACTGATTCACTTCTAAATTCCGAGAATCAAATGGTAGCTCGGTTGTTGGTTTACCGGTTACCCTTAAAATATTTTTGTTTAAGGTTAACGCTATGCCTAACTCAAGGTGAACATTAGGATTATTATTTGTCAAATCAGCAATAATAATGTCAGATTCTGCAATATCCTTAAAAATTTGTTTATGGAGATCTGAATTTTGTAACTTAAAGGTTGCTATGTCATCATATTCCGGAGAAGAACTAACTTGTTTGTTACCGATTTTCACTGTCAACTGACACTTATTATCTTCAGAATATTTTTTTAAGTCAATATCTCGGATTTCTTCATAGATTTTTTTAGTCAATACATCAAAAGGTATGGCAAAAAATATTTTATATTCTTTTTTCATTTCTCAAACAAAATTCCGAAGACATAATACTTAATTTAAACTATAGCCTCCAACAATTTTGCGGGTGACTTGGGTGGTTTTGAGTAGCATGTTGAAGATGCGAAGCGGCCACGGTGCTCTATAGTTTAGAGTTCGGGGTGAGCGAGCATCTTCACCAAGCGCAGTCCCGCCACGGTGGGGCGGGACAAGCGGTGCTGTGAGAAACTACCCAAGGCAGGCCCAGCAAAATTGCTGAACCAAAACAAGCCAGACGCAAAATTGTGAAAGAACGAATCTATTTTTCTTTCTGCTCTCTTTGTTCTTTCCTAAGCGGCAGGATACCTGCCATTTCACCGATCACATTTACTAATTCGGTATTTGCCGGAACAACGATCTTGGCATTATGCTCCAACGACTTCTCCACTGCTTCAAGCTTGCGCAATACCTGAGCATTACCGACAAAATATTTTTCTGCTGCCTCATTCACCAATTTTATTGCCTCTGACTCGCCTTCGGCCTCTAGAATTCTTGCCTGCTTTATCCCTTCTGCCTTCTTGATCTCCGCCCTCTTTTGGCCGTCGGCAACGGTTTCCGTGGCTGTGGCAAAATCAATTGCCGCGATCTTTTCATTTTCTGCCTTGACTACCTTATTCATTGTCTCCTGCACATCTTTAGGCGGATCGATCTCTTTTAATTCCGTCCGCACGATCTCGATACCCCAACTTGCCGTTTCCGTCATCAATGTATTATGCAGCTCGGCATTTATTTTACCGCGCTCGCTGTTAGCGGATTTTAAGGTCAGGGTGCCGATGATATTTCTTAAGGTAGTCCGGGCAAGGTTTACAATCTGCCATTGGTAATTATTTACATTATAAATGGAACATTTAACGCTCTCTTCATCATTCTTCACCTTGAAATATACCTGAGCGTCAACCTTGGCATTAAGATTATCGTTAGTAATTATCTCCTGTGGCTCCGCGTCCACCATTTGCTCTGTTACGTTAACCTGGTAGAGCTGTTCAATAATCGGCATGATCCAATTGAAGCCCAGGCCGGCAAAACGGTTATATTTACCCAGCCGCTCGATCAAGCCGCGGTGGGTAGGCCGCACGATCCTGATGCCCAGAAAAAATATAATAACGGCTAATGAAATCAAAAAATATAAAGTATTCATTTCCTACCTCCTTGCGTAGTAAACGCACACCAAACCATTCCCGCAGTAGGCGGGACACTTGCCCATCCGATAGGGCAAGGTGCCTTTTAGGTTTGGGTGCTATGCCACAGAAACTTCCTTCTTCCCTTTTACCGCCTTACCGATGACCCATGATCTTAATCCGGACCTGTCTAGCTGCCGCATGATCGCCTTTTCTGCGCCGGGCCTGACGATCAAAACCATACCCACGCCCATATTGAAAGTATGGTACATTTCCTTATCGCTGATGCTGCCTTTATTCTGGATACAGCGGAATACTTGCGGCACCGGCCAGGAATTCTTGTTAATTATTACATTAACCTTTGCCGGCAGTATGCGGGCAATCTTATCATAGAAAGCGCCGCCGGTAATATGCGCGATACCGGTTATCTTATTGGCTAAAGCCGATCTCAATAGGCCAAGTACGGGTTGGACATAAATTCTTGTCGGCATAAGTAAAAGCTTAGCCATTTTTTTCTGCTCTGCAGCCGACAAAACTTTCCTTACCAAAGAGTAACCATTGGAATGTATACCGCTGGATTCCAGGCCGATCACTATGTTGCCGGGCCGGATCCCGGAGCCGTCAATAATTTTTCCTTTCTCCACTGCGCCGACGCAAAAACCCGCCAAGTCGTATTCGCCTGGCTTATACATCCCGGGCATCTGGGCAGTTTCCCCGCCGATAAGTGAGCAGCCTGAGCGGATACAGCCTTCATTGATACCCTTTACCAGATCAAAAAGTATTTTTGACCTAACGCTGCTAAAAGCAATATAATCGAGGAAAAATAACGGTTCGGCGCCGGTGCAAAGGATATCATTGACGTTCATTGCCACCGCGTCAATGCCGATAGTGTCATGCCGGCCGGCAAAATTTGCGATTTTTAATTTCGTCCCTACTCCATCAGAAGAAGAAACCAGCACCGGCTTGCGGTATTTATTTATTTTCAGAGCAAAAAAACTGCCGAAGCCGCCGATATCCTTTAAGACTTCCTGCCGGAAAGATTTTCTCACAAGGGATTTTATATTACCCTTGAATGCATCCATCTTATGGATATCTACCCCTGCCTTTTTATAAGTGAGTTTTCGCATTTTGCATCTCCCCCTGCCCGCAGCAGCGCAGTTCAAGTGAAAATTTGCTGTGCTTTTTTTCCGCCTTGACCGGATATTTCCCTGCCCAACAGGCAGTACAATAATTATTCTTTGGATACCTCAAACACCCAAGCATGCCTTCCAGGCTTAAGTATCCCAAACTATCCACGCCCAGATACTGACGGATCTTGTCCAGCGACTCATAGCGATTGGCGATCAATTCCGAAGAGCGGTGGAAGTCGATCCCGTAAAAACAGGGAAAACGGTGCGGCGGACAAGAAATCCTTAAGTGCACTTCCTTTACTCCCACCCGGCGCAGGTTTCTCACGCGGATCTTGGAAGTCGTGCCCCGCACAATAGAATCATCAACAATGATAATACGTTTTTTTCTGACTACGTCTTTAAGTAGGTTGAATTTAACTCTCACGCCCAGTTCGCGCGAATCCTGCGCCGGCTGGATAAAGGTCCTGCCCACATAGTGGTTACGAATGATCCCCATTTCCAGGGGGATGCCGGAAGCCGCAGAATAGCCCATTGCCGCGGAAAACCCAGAATCCGGTACCGGCACGACAAAATCCGCATCCACCGGGTGTTCCTTAGCAAGCTGGCTGCCTAATTTCCGCCTTACCAGATGCACGTTCTCCCCGAACACTACCGAATCCGGCCGAGAAAAATAAACATGTTCAAAGGTGCAAAAAGCATGCCGGTTCCTAAAATCGAATTCTTTCGGCCGTACAGAACGCACGCCGTTTTTATTTATGAAGACAATTTCCCCGGGCTCAATTTCCCGGATTAACCTGGCGCCGACAAGATCAAATGCGCAAGTTTCCGAAGCAAGGCACCAGGCCTTTCCGATCTTACCCAAACAGAGCGGCCGGAAACCTAAAGCATCCCTTACCCCGATAAGATTATAATTATCCATCATCACCAACGAATAGGCGCCCTTGATCCTTCTTAAGGCGTAAATCAGGCTCTCCTGCAGGTCGCGCGTCTTTGCCCTTGCCATCAAGTGGATAATGATTTCGGAATCCGTGGTAGTCTGGAATATTGAGCCGGTATTTTCCAGATACTGGCGCAGCTCAAGTGAATTTACAAGGTTGCCGTTATGGGCAATACATACGGAACCTTTGGCATAATCGATTAAGAGCGGCTGGGCGTTCTTTAAGACGCTTGAGCCGGTAGTTGAATAACGCACATGGCCGACAGCCATATCCCCTTTTAATTTACTTAAACCTTGTTCGTTAAATACGTCGCTGACAAGGCCCATTTCTTTGTGTATGGTCAGGATACCTTTATCATTGGTAACGATACCGCAGGCCTCTTGGCCGCGATGCTGCTGGGCGTAAAGCCCGAGGTAAGTAAGCCAGCTGGCATGCTTGTATCCGTAAACGCCGAATAAACCGCAATATTCTTTTGGTTCATCGTTATAAGTTATTGTTTTTAGCATTTTACGCTCCGTTAGAGATTTTTAGCCGCAAATTCAATACCGTTTTTAAAGATCTGTAAACCGTCGCCCTCTTTTCTCGCTGCTGTTCTCGCTAACCGCGGGTGCTGTAAGCTGTCAATATGCCGTTCCGGATGCGGCATCAGCCCCAATATCCTGCCGGTATCGTCGCAAATCCCGGCGATATTATCCGTTGAACCATTGGGATTATCAGGATATCCGGCCGATTCTCCCCTCTCGTCGCAATAACGAAAAACTACCTGCCCGTTTGCCTTCAGCCTCTCTAAAACTGCCTTTTCCTGAACAATAAATTTCCCCTCGCCATGCGCCACGGGAAGATAAATTACTTCCGGCAACCCCTCAGCCCAGGCGCACTTTTGACTTTTTGCTTTTAACTTTTGACTTTTCAAATACACCCAGCGGTCTTCGAATTTAGCCGAATCATTGATGATCAGACTGGCTTCCTGCTTTAGATCCGCATTACCCGGTAAGAGCCCGCTCTTTACCAGGATTTGAAAACCGTTGCATATACCGATGATCAATTTACCCTGCCGGATAAACGCGGTCAAGCTGTCAATCAGCTTAAACCTTAACTCATTGGCAAGGATGCGGCCGGCGCCCAAGTCATCGCCGTAGCTAAAACCTCCCGGCAGCGCGAGTATCTGGAAAACATCCAGCTTCTCCGCTCCGGTAATAAATTTGTTTACATGCACGAACTCCGGTTCACCGCCTGCCTTCAAAAAAGCAAACGCGGTTTCTTTATCGCAGTTCGTACCAGCGGTTCTCAAAATACAAACCCTAGGTTTTTTCATAAAACTTTTTAATTATTGCCGCTACCTCGCGGGGATTATCGGTAACCTTAAACAGGTTAAGGTCTTCGGGGCTGATATTACCATCCGCGAGGACCTTTTCTTTGAGCCATTTGATCATTCCCTTCCAATACTCGCTGCCAAAAAGTATAACCGGGAAACGCGGGATCCTCCCTGTCTGGATCAAATTTATTGCTTCGTAAAATTCATCCAACGTCCCGTATCCGCCGGGCATAATCACAAATGCCTTGGCGTATTTGACAAACATCACCTTACGCACGAAAAAATAATGGAAATCAAGAAGCGTATCGATATATTTGTTCGCTTTCTGTTCCATAGGGATCTGGATGTTTAATCCTATGGAAAGGCCCTTTGCCCGTTTAGCGCCTTTGTTGCCGGCCTCCATTATCCCCGGCCCGCCTCCGGTAATCACGGCAAAGCCTTCTTTGGCCAAAAGATAGGCGATCTCTTCGGCTAGTTTATAATACTTATTGCTGCCTTTGGAACGGCTGGAGCCAAAAATGGAAACTGCCTTGCCGACCTGGGAAAGCACTTCAAAGCCATCCACAAACTCCGCCATAATCCGAAACATCCGCCAGGTATCTTCGTGCGTAAAATCATCCTTGATCTTTATTTCTTTCATCTTACCACCTCAATGGTTTCTGCCATGCTTCTTTCAGGGCGCCGATATCTGATTTAACGCAAGTCCTCCCGTCAAGGCCATGGACTTCAAATTCTTTTCCGCCGGATACGCAGCCGACCAAACCGAAAGGCAGGCTTTTCAAAAGGGCCTCGAATCTATGCTGGTTTCTCCTCTCTACTTCGACAACAAACCGTGAGTTAGATTCGGAAAATAAAATAAAATCATTCCTTAAGTTTTTGCTTTTACCTTTTAACTTTTGGCTTTCTTTATACGGTACCTCCGATAAAAATACCTCCATGCCCAAACCGCCGCTAAACGCCATCTCTGCCAAGGCAACGCCGATGCCGCCGTCTGAACAATCGTGCATTGCCCTGACTAACCCCTGTGAAGCGGCGACAGTTAAAGCGTTAAATAGCTTTACTGCCTGATGCGCATCAACCTTCGGCAGGTTGTTACCCGTCGCCTTTAATAAATCGAAATAATGCGACCCGGCCATTTCATCATAAGTAGAGCCGGCTACATAAATTAAATTACCTGCCTGCTTGGCATACATCGAGACTGTTTTACTAACATCTTCCATAACTGAGATTGCCGAAATCAAAAGCGTGCCGGGAATAGAAATAGATTTATTTTTTACGCTGAATTCATTATAGAGGCTGTCTTTGCCGGAAATAAACGGCACACCGAATGCCCTGGAAAAATCATAGCAGCCATATGAGGCCCTGACTAGGCTACCCAGCCTATCCGGCTTATCCGGATTACCCCAGCAGAAATTATCCAAGATCGCCACTTCCTTTAATGACCCACCCACACTGATAATCTGGCGTAAAGCCTCGTCGATACAGGATGCAGCCATCCAGTAGGGATCGATAAAACCGAAGCGGAAATTTATGCCGTTAGAAATAACGATGCCCTTAGAAGAATTTGCCAGCGGCCGGACAACTGCCGCATCCGAAGGCCCGTCATTAACGATCCCAACAAGGGGTTTTAATACTGACCCGCCCTGTACCTCATGGTCGTATTGACGGATGACCCATTCCTTAGAACAGATATCATAATGAGAAAGCAATTTTATTAACTGAGGTGTAAGGTTTTTCGGACAGCTGAATTTCGGCTCTTTATGCCGTGGGCTGATAAAAACGGCCTTCTTTTCTATCTGCGGATTACCCTCATGCAGGAATTTCATCTCCAGATTACAAACGAGGTTACCTTGATAATAAAGCTTAAGCCGTTTTGTATCGGTAAACTCGCCGATCACGGTTGCTTCAACGTTTTCGCTTCTAAAGGCCTCTTTGAGCTTCTCGATATTTTCCTTAGGCACGGAAAGCACCATGCGTTCCTGCGATTCGGAGATCCAGATCTCTGTATAGGATAAACCGGAATACTTCAGCGGGACTTTTTCCAGATGCACCTCGGCACCCAGATCCTGGCCCATTTCTCCGACTGCGCTGGATAGCCCTCCTGCGCCGCAGTCGGTAATCGCGGTATAAAGATTTTCATCGCGGCATTTAAGTATCACATCCAGCATCTTTTTTTCCTGAATGGGATTGCCGATCTGTACGGCTCCGCTTGAGACAGTTTCGGATTCATGGGTCAGTTCACCGGAAGAAAAAGTCGCGCCGTGGATGCCGTCTCTTCCAGTTCTGCCGCCAGTCACGACTACCAGTTCGCCTGTGTGCGGCTGTTTAAAAGATTTATCCGCCGGCAGGATCCCCACTGTCCCGCAGTACACCAGAGGATTACCGACGAACCGCTCATGGAATAATATTGCCCCGTTTACCGTGGGGATACCCATTTTATTCCCGTAATCCCTTACCCCGGAAACAACACCCTTCATTACCCGCTTAGGATGCAGGCTACCTTTAGGCAGTTTGCTAAAAGGATAATCCGGCGGACCGAAACAAAAAACGTCGGTATTAAGGATCGGTTTGGCGCCCAATCCCGTGCCCATGGGGTCGCGGATCACTCCGCCGATGCCCGTATTTGCTCCGCCGAACGGCTCAAGTGCTGAAGGATGGTTATGCGTCTCTACCTTAAAACAAATATTATATTTATCGTCGAATTTAATGATCCCCGAGTTATCTTGAAATACCGAAACGCACCACGGCTTGTGCAATTCTTTTGTCGCCTTCATGATCGTTGATTTAAGGAGGTTATTAATTTTTTTTACTTTTAATTTCGGATTCAAGATTTGGTATTTGGAATTGGGGATTTTTTCTTTGTATTCTATTTTCCCGCGGAAGGTTTTATGCAGGCAATGCTCCGACCATGTCTGGGCAATCGCCTCCAGCTCGCAGTCGCTGGGGTTTCTTTTCAGCCGCTTAAAATATTTTTTAATTACCTGCATTTCTGCAAGGTTTAAGAACAATTGCCCGGTTTTGGCAATACGCATCAGCTGCTTGTCAGAAGCAGACAATAAATCAACGCCAGCTAACTTAAATTTATAGCCTAAATCTGGTGACTTGGTGACTTGGTGACTTGGTGACTTAACAATGTGCTGGATTAATTTATTATAAAGAAGTTTCTCGGAGATTATCTTCAGCTGGCCGTCGTTTAAGCTACCTTTGATGAGGTATTTTTTTGCGGTTTTAAACGCGGTGACCCCTTCAACCCTTAAGTCTTTTATCCCTTTTAACGCCGATTCTTCCACCGGGTCCATTACTCCCGGGTTATAAGCAACTTCGATTACAAAAAAAGGAGACGTTTCCGTCCCCCTTTTTTCCTCACTATTGATCACGTAATCCTGCGAAACTCTATCCGTAAGCAATTCCTCGCATATTTTACGGATCCCCTGTTCGGAAACGCTGGCCTCAATGATATACACCTGCACAAACCTGACTTCGGATACACTCTTTATCCCTAAATCAAAAATATCCTTTTTGATCCCTTGCCCGACAGCGTCAAACACCCCGGGCTTGTCTTTTATCTCGATATTATATAACATGGTAATATTTTCAGGACTTAAGGAGAGGGCCTTAAACCAACGTTCTTAAAAATTTTGTTTACGTTGCGCAAATAATAATCTAGGTTGAAAATCTTATCAAGCTCTGCCGGGCTGATGAACCTTGATACATCTTTGTCTTCCCGCAGCAGTTTTTTGAAATCAAGGTTTTCCTTCCAGCTCTTCATTGCCTGCCGCTGCACAATATCATACGCCTTTGGCCGCGGCAGCCCTTTATCCATAAGAGTAAGCAGCACCCTTTGAGAAAATATCAGGCCGTTGGTCTTTACGAGGTTGGCAAGCATATTTTCCGGGTAAACCAGCATGCCTTCGACTACCTGAATAAACTTATTAAGCATATAGTCAAGCAGGATAGTAGAATCCGGAATGATCACCCGCTCGGCTGAAGAATGGCTGATATCACGCTCGTGCCACAAAGCCATATTTTCCATAGCGGCAAGAGCATTACCGCGCAACAGCCTTGCCAGGCCGCAGATCCTTTCGCAGATTACCGGGTTACGCTTATGCGGCATAGCTGATGAGCCTTTCTGACCCTTAGCGAACGGCTCTTCTACTTCACGCACTTCTGTGCGCTGCAAATGACGGATTTCCAAGGCGAATTTCTCCAGGCTTGAGCCGACAACGGCAAGCGTTACCATATATTGCGCATAGATGTCTCTTTGGATTATCTGGGTAGAAATCTTTGCCGGCTTCAGCTTAAGCTTACGGCAAATGTAGGATTCAACCTGCGGGTCAACATTGGCATAGGTGCCTACGGCACCGGAGATTTTACCAACAGAGATCTCTTCTTTTACCTGTTGCATCCTTTCTAAGTTACGCCTTGTCTCGTCAAACCATAAGGCCAGCTTAAGCCCGAATGTCGTCGGCTCGGCATGAATACCGTGCGTCCTGCCGATACAAATCATATCTTTATATCTCAGAGCCTTCTTTTCCAGCAAGCTCTGCAGTCTTTCTAAATCATCAATTAAAATTTCCGATGCTGCCTTGAGTTGAACGCCCAGGGTCGTATCAAGAAGATCGGAAGAAGTCAGGCCGACGTGGAGATATTTGGCGTCGGAGCCAATACTGCGGGCGACATCGGTAACGAATGCTACGATATCATGCTGGGTTTTTTCCTCGATTTTTCTGATTTGGGAAATGTTAAACTTCGCCTTTTTCCTGATCCTAGCGGCTGCGGCGGCGGGTACCCTTTTACTCTTAGCAAGCGCCTCTATGCTGAGCAGTTCGATTTCCAGCATTGTCTTAAACTTGAAATCATCCTGCCAAATGCTGTTCATCCTGGGCAAGCTGTAACGCTCAATCATTGTATCTCCTTATCATAAGCGTAACTTTAAGCTTTATTATTATACCAAAAATAGTCATTTTGGCAAATAAAAAACCCGCCGTTTAAGGCGGGCGTTTTTGCCTGCAAAAATAGGGAAAGCGGTTTTAGAGGTTCATAAGCTGAATGAAGGTATCCACCAATTTCTCGTCATAGCGTATCCCCTTATATCTCAATAATTCCTGTTTTGCCTCTTGGGGGCTTAGGGCTTTACGGTACGGCCGGTCAGTGACCATGGCATCATAGCTGTCGGTGATCGCCAATATGCGCGCCTCCAGGCAGATCGCATCGCCTTTTAAATGATCGGGATAGCCTGAGCCGTCCAGCCACTCGTGATGATGCCGTATCGGACTGCGCAGGTGCGAAAACCCATGCAGGGGAACAATGATGCCTTCGCCGATAACCGGATGCTGCTGGATAATCTTATACTCAAGCTCACTTAAGGCACCCGCCTTCTTTAAGATCTCATCGCTGATACCGATTTTACCGACATCGTGCAGTTCGGCTGCCTCCCGGATTGTCTTTATCTGCTGTTCGTCAAGGCCGATTGCCTGCGCCAGCCTTACCGAATATTCGCTTACCCGGTCAGAATGGCCGCGGCTGTAGAAATCGCGCGCCTCAACCGCAAGCGCTAAGGCAGTAACCGTCTCAAGATAGGTCTTCTGGTTATCCGAGCTCAACCTTGAGTTCTCCAGCGCCAAGGCGACCTGCAGGCCTAAATTAGACAGGATCATTAATTCATCTTCTTCAAAATTGGCATTGGATTTTTTCCCGCTGACAGAAATCGTACCTATGACCTTACCCTGAAATACCAGGGGCGAACAGATCAACGGCGGCTCAAATGGCGAAAACTCTCCTTCTTTGCTATCGCTTTTATGCAGGCGCGGAATTAACAAAGGTTTGTTTTGTTTAATCACCCAGCCGATAACTTCTTCATCCAGGGGAATCCGTTTATCCTTATAAAAACTATCCAGCCCGTAATAACTCTTTACCGCAAGTTCTTTTTTATCTTCATCGAGCATCAAGAGCAGGCCGATACTTCCGTCCAGGGCGTTGACCGTAGTTTCCAAAATTAAATCCAGGAAGGCGTTGATATTATCGGTGGCAGACACGCCGCTGGACACCTTGATCAGAACGTCGTGCAGCGTCGTCCTTGACTTCTCCAGTTGTTTAATGTTGTTTTCCAGCTGTTGGACAACTTCGTTAAAGGCAAAGGCAAGCTGCGTTATTTCGTTGTCGCCCCCGCCGGCCTTGATATTAATCCGCTTGGAAAGGTCTCCGGAGAGGATATTTTTAACGTTTGTCGAGACCTTCATTAAATTAACAAAGGTCCGGCGCATGGCAAAAAATCCGATAAATGCGAACAGGCCGACAATAAAAACCGCCCAGAAAAACAGGTTTGCGTCTATCTTTATCTCGCCGCGGGGGGAAAAAATAAAAAAGGCTGTTGCCAGTATGACAAAAGGCAACAGCGACATGAGAGTAAAGTAAACGGCGAACTTCCGTACTACCGAGGCGTCATCGACAGATTTTAATTTAAGGATGCTCTTCATCTTGTCCTTGGTTTAGATTTTTCTCATTATTATATAAATAAGCGGCAGAAAGTCAATGAAAATTGGCCTTTGCCCTTCCAAGCCTTTCTAGGAACCCCGCCTCCGCCTTAAATCCCAGTTTTTCCGCCGTGCTTAGATCTTCCTCTGCATTGACAAATTCAGCAGCCAGATAATATGCGATCGCGCGGTCGTAATACGCAGCGGCGCCGCGGGGATATATCTTTATCGCCTGGGTGTAATCGGATATCGCCTGCGGGAAATTACCCATAGCCGCATAGGTAAGAGCCCGGTTCGTATATATGTCGCTCAGCCGGGGGTTTAGGCTTAATGCCAGATTATAATCGGATATTGCCTGCGGGAAATTACCCGCGATAAAATAGGCTACCCCCCTATTAATATACGCCTTTGTATATTTGGGGTTTATTTTTAAGGCCTGGGAATAATCGGACAAGGCATGCCCTAGATCGTCCGCGTTAAAACAAAAAGGCACGCGCAAAGAATACAATTCGACAAAATCCGGAGCCAGCTCATCTTTCCTGCGGCAATTAAATCCGGTTTTATTATTTATACTTTTAAAAAAATAGGCATTGCCGCGATTATAGTAGGCAGAGGCATAGTTACGGTTCAATCCTATTGCCCGGCTGCATTCAGAAATGGCAGCATCGTAATCACCGAAGTTAGTGTAGGCAAAACCAAGGTGGTTATGCGGCCTTGCTTTTTCAGGCGCTTTATTTACCGCATCGGCCCATAATGTAACTTGGTCCCGCCAAACAAAATTTCTGTTATACGTAACAATCGAATAGCAGGTAATCACTGCCAGCAGGACAGCCGCGGCCAGGCCGGCGGCCCTGGATCTGAAAAAATAAAATACCGAATAAACAATAATAATACTATATCCTGCCATCGGCAGGTATAACCTATGTTCAAAAATTACATCAGTAATCGGCAGAAAACTTGATTCTAAAAGAAGCGTTAAAAAGCACCAGCAAATTGAAAAAGTAACGATCCTGTGCCTGCGCAGCAGCCGGACTGCCGCAATGACAATAAGCGACAAGACAGATAAACCTGCCAACACAGGCGCAGCCAAAAGGCTTTTATAAATAGGGTAATCGTAGTCGATATTCTGATTAAAAGGGATAAGCAGGAGCCGGATGTAAGTGACCATAACTCTCAACTGGGTAAAAAAGTAGCTTAAGGCCGTTACCGGCCGGGCCATAACCTGATCAATGGTTACAACGGTAATAGGCCGGAACAAAAATACAGTTAGAGGAACAAGCGGCAAGATGATAAGAAAAGGCAGGGTAAATTTCAGGCCGGTATACCAGCCCTGTCTTAAAAAACAGGCTTCATATAGAACGAGCGCTAAAGGCAGGGTCACGGAATTCTCTTTCGTGAACATGGCAGCTAGGCAGGCAAGCCAGGATAAAACATAGAGAATGTTTTTACCTTGCAGGCGTGACTTTACATACAGGCACAAGCAAAGTAAATAGAAAAACGCCACGAGAGAAGCGCTGCGCTGATAAATATAAGTTACCGCCTCTGTCTGCGCCGGGTGGCTCAAAAATAGCAAACCCGCAAAGAAAGCGATCAGGCTGCGCTTGGAATAAAGGGCATCTATTTTCATTACCGGCGTGGAAAAAGTAAGCATCACCAGCCACCACACCAGCATCCCCGCGCTTAAATGGATAGCCAGGTTAAACAGATGATAACCGAATACATCCAAACCGTGGAAAGCATAATTCAGGGAAAAAGAAAAAAAAGTGATAAAACGGCTGGGCCAGCAATTCCAGATCGCAAGCAGGTCAGTGGGGTTTCTTAGGCTTAAATTATCGATGATAAATAAATTGTCGTCAAATTGGAAAGAACTGCGGAAGGTATTGGAATAAATAATGATGCCCCAACAGAGCAAAACAAGTTTTGCAAAAATTCCAAAGTCGATCTGCCGGAAAAACAGTCTTTTGGGGTCAGGGCTCATGGGGCTATATTATCCTACGCCAAAAGACCAAAAGCAATACTTTTTCCTGCAGGATAATCCAGGAGGGATTATTTTCAACAAAAAAGGCCGGACAAAAAGTCCGGCCCGGGGAAGGAAATCTTGATGAAAAAACTATTAGGCGATTTTCTTTTTCTTAAAAAACAAACCCAATAGACCTAAACCCAATAGAGACAGAGAAGCGGGTTCGGGGACAACACTCGTATCTGAATCAAAGGTGAAGTTATCCATGACGAAATATGTGGAAAGCGGATAAGGGTGCAGCTGACCATCGGGCAGGAACATAATTTTATCGACCTCAAAATCCCAGCCGGGTGAAAAATAAGACATGTGCGTAGGATCCGAGAACGGTAAAGTAACTGTATAGCTACCCTTCAACTCATTATTCAGGTATCCCTCTATCACGACAGTACGGGATGTATTAATGGCGGGTTGATCCTTGGCAAAGAACCCCTGGAGGAATACTCCGTCAAATTTAAAAGGAGTTGTTCTTGCAATATCAAGGAAAATCCCATTAACGCAATAAACAAGATTTGGGCTAGAAACCGGCTCTAAATGATTGCCATAAGAGCTGTTATAAGTAGAATATTGCATGGAAAGCCACGGGGTAGTGGCCGTAAAACCATGATAGTCCGAGCCGGGGGTGTAAATGCTCGTCATCAGCACATTGTCAGGAAGATCATCGAAGGTAAGGACATTCGCGAAAGACACAGACATACCTCCTGTCAATAACAGTATTGAAATAAATACAATTAAAAAAATCTTCATTTTTCCTCCCTATTATTCTAATTATTCAGAAACACCTCACCTTATTTATAAAATAAGCATTTTC